>JBBQPD010000022.1:0-17578 GCA_038331535.1 Gemmatales bacterium
GTCACCGGGGGGCTGACGCCCCCCGCTCGCCGGGGTTTTGTAACCGCGGCTAAACGGAGGATGACATGAACCAACCCAAGAAAATCGCCGCCATCGTCACCGAGTACCGCAAGTGGTCGCACGCCGACGTCATCGTCGGCAAGATCCTCGAAGGCTATCTCTACGACGGCAAGGAGAAGCCGAACCTCCGCGTCGTGTCGATGTTCGTCGATCAGTTCCCCGAAAAGGACATGAGCCGCGACCTGGCGAAGCAGCACGGCTTCGCCATCCACGACAACATCGCCGACGCTCTGACGCTGAAAGGGAACACGCTCGCCGTCGATGGCGTCCTCTGCATCGGCGAGCACGGCAAGTACCCGCTCAACGCGAAGGGGCAGATTCTCTACCCTCGGCGGCGCTTCTTCGAGGCCGTCGCCGACACCTTCGTGAAGACCAAGAAATCGGTGCCGGTGTTCAACGACAAGCACCTGGCGGCGACGTGGGACGACGCCAAGTGGATGTACGACAAGTCGCGCGAGCTGTTCGTGCCGTTCCTGGCCGGCTCGTCAGTGCCGGTCACCTGGCGCCGGCCGGAGCTGAAACTGCCGAAGAATTGCGAGCTGACCGACGCGGTCGCGATTGGCTACGGGCCGTTCGAGGGTTACGGCTTCCACGCGCTGGAGGGCTTACAGTGCATGGTCGAACGCCGCAAGGGCGGCGAGACCGGCGTCAAGGCGGTAACGTGCCTGAAGGGCGCGGAGATGTGGAAGGCGCTCGACGCCGGCCTGTGGTCGAAGGAATGTTTGGAGGCAGCGCTGCCGCTGGTGCCGGCGCACGCGACAGGCGATTACCGCGAGATCACCGCCAAGACGGCGGACGCGGCCGTCTTCCTGATCGAGTACCGCGACGGCTTCCGGGCGGCGGTGGCGATGCTGAACGGCTGGCTCTACGAGGGCGACGGCGGCGCGTTTCTGTTCTCTGGCAAGCGCAAGGGCCAGGCCAAACCGGAGGCGTGCCTTTATTATTTGCAGCAGCCCGACCCATTCGCGCACTTCATCTATCTGGTAAAGGCGATCGAGTCGATGGTGCAGAGCGGCCACGCCCCCTATCCCGTCGAGCGCACGCTGCTGACGACGGGCATCCTCGATGCGGTGATGACGAGCAAGGCGGAGAAGAACCGCCGTGTCGAGACGCCGCACCTGAAGGTTGAGTACCAGCCAGCGGAGTGGCCGTTCGCGACGGACCCGGTGCCGAAGGGGATCAAGCGGTGAATGTTCGTGTTCGGTTGGCGTGCGCGGTAGGATGATGGTGGCGAAAGGTGCGAATATGGCAGACAGCAGTGCGGGAGGACAACGACCAGACATTCCAGACGATCCCGCGTCCCAAAAAAAAATCCGGGATGGATTGAACGACGATGAGCGAGCGGAATGGGACGAGTTGGTGAAGAAAGTGGAAGGCGGCGGCAAGCCCAACAAGAAACAAAAAGAGTTCATCCGCCGATTGAAGGCTCAGGGAAAGATCTCCCAGCCGAGCAAGAAGTTTCGTAATCCATCCGACAAGAAAACGCACCAGGATCCTTGAAGGCACGTTCATTATCCCCCGCGCGAAATGGAGGAGAGAGATGGCAAAACAGACGATCTCGGCGGCCGCTCGAGCGAAACATCTTTGGGATCGGCGCGAGCTGGAAGCGCTCAAGAAACTGTGCCGGACCGTTGAAGGGAGGGAGGACGCACGGGTTCAATACTACGGTGGACTCGCCCATCATGCGGCGGGGCGAAAACGCGATGCTATCGATTGCTGGCGGCAGTCGATGAGCCTGAAGCCGAACTACGACGCCCCGATCCGCGCGCTGGCTCACGAATTCGAGCACGAAGAATTATACATCGAGGCAGTCCCGCTCCTGACCACTCTCGACCGACTCGGCAAAGCGACCGCCGATGACCTGACACTGCTCGGCGAGATTCGCATCAAACAGGATCGACTAGCCGAAGCGCGGCAGTACCTGGAACGAGCCTTGGAACTCGAACCAGAGAACAGCCTTAGCCTTCTTAGTATGGCAAATTTGTTTGCCCACTGGCGCGACCGGTCGTCTACCCTCCAGTACCTGAAACGGGTCGCTGCAATAGCTGACATGGATATGACCGACCTGGCCGACGATCCCGTGTTCGAGTTCTTGTGGCCTGATTCGACATTCAAGCGACTGATCGCCTGACACGAGGCGGAAATGGACACCCTGAAAGATCGTTGGAAAAAAGTCGGTTTCGCTCTTGGCCTGCTGATCGGTGCGGCCGCACTCTGGTTGAAATACCGACATGGCATGCCCATGCGCGATGCCGCCGTTGCGCTCATGGGGGTTACGCTTGGACCTTTCGCCACCGTTCTTCCGTTGTGCTGTTCGGATGATTTCTTGCGAACCAACGATCAATCAAGGCCGTTCGTTGAGAAGATTGGTGTACTCGCGACGCGCTTCACCTACGTTCTGCTCGGATTGCTGCTGATCGGTTTCGGCGTGTGGTTGTTCTACGACCACTTCGGCAGAACCTGGCCCGACCTTTTTCCTTAGAGCGTTCGGAATAAATGGACGAGATTGGGAAACGGCGGGCCGCTACTCCTTCGCGTCGGAACCGGAGGGAATGGCTGATAGCTAATAGCTTTCAGCTAACAGCTTTCAGCCAAAAAGGCCCGGCGCGACACCTCTTATACCGCCATCCAACCAGGAGACTCCACCCCATGAACCAACCGCTAAGCCGCAAGCGGCAATTCGCCGCGGCCTGTGTCTTCGTGCTGCTCGCGGGCGGTGCTCGCGCCGCCGATCCGCCGAAAACGCCGTGGATTCTTGGCACCGCGTACAAAATTCCTTCCGAGTACACCAACCAGGAGAGCGGCTACTTCTCCATCGTCGAGGGCAAGAACGGCCGCATCTATATCGGCGCCGCCAAGTACGGCGTCAACGCCTACCTCATTGAGTTCGACCCGAAGACGAAGACGATGAAGATGGTCCTCGACGTTCACAAGATCATCGGCTCTGATGCCAAGGGCTTCGCCGCCCAGGCGAAGCTGCACACGCGCAACAACGTCGGCGCCAGCGGCAAGATTTATGTTGGCTCCAAGCAGGGCTATCCCGAAAAGGGCGAAAAACGCGACGATTATCTCGGCGGTTACGTCCTAACCTACGACCCGGCGACGGGCAAGGGCGAACACTTCGGCATCGCCAAGAAGTTTCACGGCATCATCAGCGTCACGCCCGACGAGTCGCGCGGCGTCGCCTACGTCTCGACCTGCCTCGACACCCGGCCGATCGAGTCGTCGCACTTCATGATCCTCGACCTGGCGAAGAAGACGTACCGCGATCTCGGCGAGACCGGACACCTCTACGCCTTCATCGTGCTGAACGACAAGGGCCGGGCGTATCACCCGGTGCGCGGCGGCAAGATCGCTCGCTACGATCCGATGACGGACAAGCTCGAACAGCTGTCGATCACGGTGGACGGCGCGGCGCCGGGGAAAGAGTTCACGAAGGATGACGCCATTCTCAACTGGGAAGTGTCGCCGGACCGCAAGACGCTGTACGCCGTCGAAATGTCCACGAACGCCCTGTACGCCTTCGACCTGACGGCGGCGGGAAACACGCTGCCCGGCAAGAAGCTCGGGCCTCTGCTGTCGAGCGCGAAGCAGACCGATTGCCGGGCGATGAGCGTTGGCCCCGATGGGCGCGTATGGGCTGCGGTCAGCGAATATGGTTTGCCGGAAGGGGCACTGCTACACCTGATGGGCTACAAGCCGGGTGACAAGGCGCCGCGCGACTTCGGCCCGGTCGGCGTTGCCAATCCGGATTACACGACGCTCGTCGGGCCGGACGGCAAGCCGAAGCCGTGGCATCACACGCTGCGCAAGGCGAAGGACGGCACGCTGACGCCGTGGCAGCCGATGGGTGTCGTCGGCGCCGCCGACGGGTCCGTCTATGTGATGACGATCGCGCCGTTCACGCTGCTGCACTTTTCGGCGGAAAAGGTGCGCTAACGTCCTCGCCGCTTGCGGCTTAGCAGAACGCCTCCCGCTAAGCCGCAAGCGGCGGATCGTCTCACTTCAGCTTGGTGAACTTGATGAGGTTCCCTTCCGGATCGGTGAGGTTCAAGTTCGCCCCCTCGAACTTGTACTTGACCTTGTCAGTCTTCTCCTTGCCGTCCGGACCCTTGAACGTCACTTCGAGATTTTCCGACGAGGCGACCGAGAACTTGCCTTCGAGGTTCATCGCCACGTCGCCGATCTTCACCGCGATTTTCAACGTCCCATCCTTAACGAACTCGAAGATGGCGCCCTTGATTGGGCCGTTGGTCGCTTCCCATTTGCCGAGCAACTTGTCCTTGACGTTCGGTTCATCCGGCCGCGCGCAGGCGACGGACGCGATCAGGAGAGTCAGACAGGACACGGACGACCACAGTTTCATGACGAGTTCCTCGATGAAGGCTTTCGCACCGCCAACAGTAACAACATGAGCGCCATCAGCCCATACGCTCCGGCCCAATGATACGGCGTCTGGTATTGCGCGGCAGCGCTGAACGCCGGCGCCTCGGCGTACAGTTTTTCCAGCACGTGATACGGCAGACCGATCTGCTCGTTCGGCAGCGGTGAGTGGATGACGCCAAAGAACGCGCACGCGCCGGCGACCAGGAAATACCCCGCCGCCGCCCGCAAGCGTCCATCGAGGATCATCGCCAGTGCCGCGGCCCACAGTAGGCTCGTCACGATGAAGCCATTCGCCAGACAGCGCAGCGTCTGCATCATGACGACGGCACTTTCCGCGGGCGGTCGGCCGCCGAGCGCCTGATTGATTGGGATCGTGATGAGGTACGCCAGCGCCGGCAGAATGGCGAAGGCCAGGGCCGAGTAGTGCTTCACCGGCGTCGCGTGGAACGACTGGGCGGTGATCTCCAGGCCGACGAACACGAGGATCGGGAACATCGCCGCCTGGGGCAGCCACTCGAACAGGATCGGGAAGACGCCGAAGAAACCGGCGGCGCCGACGAACAGGGCCGTCGCCAGGGTGTAGGCCGCGGCGCCGCCCATCTTCTTGTACGCCGGTTGGCCGATGTAGGGCGTCGTCTGGATGACGCCGCCGAGCAGCCCCGCGACCAGCGACGCCACGCCTTCCGTCATCAGCACGGCGCGCGTGTCGTACTCGTCGCCGGCCGCCGCGGCGCTCTCGGTGCAGTCGATGCCGCCGACGATAGTCGCCAGCGCGAACGGCAGCGCCACCGGCAGTTTGCCCAGCGCTTCGAGGAACACCATGCGCCACCACTCGAGGCCGCGGCCGTAGAACGGCAGCATCGCCGCGGGCCGCCAGTGGGTCGATTCGCCGCCGCCGTGCGTCATGGGCGGCACGATCGTCCAGCCGTTCTGGCGGCCCAGCCAATCGCAGATGAAATAGATAACCACGCCGACGAGCACCGCCGCCAGTGCCCCTGGTACGCGGCCCGGCAACTCGCGATGCGCGACCAACGTCACCAGGATGATAAGCAGCGCGGTCATGCCGACCAGCGGCACGGCGGCGATGCCGTCGAGCAGCATCGGAAGGAAGGCAATCAGGGCCAGGGCGATGGCGGCGAGCGAGCCGAGCAGGCCGGCGCGCGGCACCAGGCGCCGCACCGCGTGGCCGAACGGCGCCAGCACCACCTTGAAGACGCCGATCAGCACCAGCACCGTCAGGCCGACGTGCCAGGCGAAGTCCATCGCTTTCGCGTGGTCGCCGTCGAAGTGTTTAAATCCGCTCCCCAGCGACGGCAGCAGCACCAGGAAGGCGACCCCGAACGTGCTGGGCGTATCGAGGCCGAGCGGCATGGCGGTGACGGTGGCGTTGCCGGTCCGGCGAGCGAGGCGGAAGGCCATCAATGTAAAGACGAGATCGCCGAGCAGGACGCCGAACGCGGTGCCGGGGATCATGCGCGTCAGGACGAATTCGGTCGTGAACTTCTTCTCGGCGGCGGCTTTCTCCGCGGAAGCATAACTGATGGCGCCGACGAGCAGGATCATGACGGCGACGTTATCGAGCATCAGCCCGAAGAAAGCGTTGACGTCGCCCGAGCGCGCCCAGCGGTAGCGGGTCATGCGGTGTCTCGTCTCCGCTGCTTGCGGCTTAGCGGTCTAGCCTCCGCTAAGCCGCAAGCGGCAAAATCACGTCCCCAACCCCACTCCCGTGAGGCAGCTCGTAGCCATCGTCCCATCGGTGATGCGGAAGATGCCGGGGAAACGTTCCTCCCACGGCTTGTTAGCGCCGGGGCAATACTGGCGCGCATTCGATTCGATGGCGGTGACGCCCGGGACGTGCGCCGCCAGGCCGGCCGAGTGCAGCAGCGACGCGCCGGGGCAGGTCAAATCCTGGACGCACAGGAACAGGCCGAACTTATGCGCCGCCGCCGCCATGAGCAGCGATTGCGTCTGCCCCTTGCACGCCTTGAGGGCCGCGCCGGTGTAGCCCATCTCGCGGGCCAGCAGCAGACTGTCGAGGTCGAGCAACGACTCGTCGATCACGACCGGCCGTAGTTTCGACGCCTCGTGCATGACGTTGTGGCGGTCGGCCGCCAGGTCGCGCGCCGTCGGCTGCTCGATGTAGGCGATGCGCTCGTAGCCGCGCGGCGCCTGCTCGCGCACCAGTCGCAGGAACTCCAGTAGATAGCCGACGTTGCCGCAGCGCTCGTTGAAATCGAGCGAATACGCCCAGTTTTCGACGCCGCGCCGTTTCTGCGCCACGGCCGTAATGCGGTCCACGCGGACGACGCGTTCCACGTCCCAGCCGAGGTCGTCGCCGTTCAGCTTGATCTTGATGTGCGTCAGGCCGTTGTAGTCGATCCACTGCGGCAGCGTCTCCGGTAGCCCGTCGTTGATCGGCTTCGTCACGTCGCCCGTGTCCAGCGGGTCGAGCGCTCCGACGAGATGATACAGCGGCATGCGTGGCTGCGGCACCCGTGAGACGTGCCGGTCGAGTGTGTCGCCGGAGAACTGCGGGCCGAGGTAGTGGCCCAGGTCGTGGCTGACGAACTCGGGTCCGTAGGTGTGATAGCAGTTGAGGCCATGTAGCTTGCCGAAGGCGTCGTGAACCGCCGCGTCGAACGGACTGGCGACGACGAAAGCGCACAGCCGCGGAATCGGTTCCGCCAGCTGGAGGCCGCGCGTCACGTCAGCTGCCGCCGTGAAGTATTCCGGCTCTAGCGTATGGCCGACGTCCAGCGGATGTCCGTATTCGCTATAGCCGGCGAACAGGCCGCGAACGCGCTCCGCGAGCGCCTTCATGGCGGCGATGGTTTGGTCGTAGCGCAGCGTCTTCGACGGGAATGACCAGACGTTGCCGAGCGGCATCGAGCCGCGCCCGACGGCATTGCGGCCGTCGCGGGTGCGGATGGCACACTCGACGTTCAGCAGCGTGACGCGATCGACGGCGGTGCCGCCGAACTTGATCGGCGCCCGATAGAGGTGGTCTTCGTAATCGCAGCGGACGGCTTCAATCCGAACGTCGGTCGGCTTCACGTCAAGAGCCTCCAGGCCGCGGAGTGCGCTATTGGCTGTCTTTCACGTGGATTTTACGAGCCGCGACCGTGAGGGGTCAAGTTTGCCCCCATCTTTTCCGGGTAATGGCGCAGGCTCCTTGCACCAGCAGGTGGAGCTTGGCCCAGCCCCGCCACAGCACCAGCCAACCCGGAGGGTGATCCCGTATGCGATTTTGGCGGCCTCCCAACCGGCCCAGGGGCCTGATCAAAAATAATCTGGTCAAGTACGACGACCGATACAAGCCTGAAGCGCCAGCGAAGGAAGCCGGTTTCCTTCGCTGGCGCTTCAGGCTTGTGTGGCGACATACCATGGTCATTGACCAGTTTATTTTGGAGCAGAGCTTAACGCGGCCAAGCCGCAACGAGTTAGCAACCACACAAAACCAGTCTGGCTGAAAGCTGTTAGCTGATAGCTATTAGCTGTCAGCCAGAACTCGGCCGAACTTCTCCGCATCTTGCGGAGAAGTTCAGAGGTAAGAAACTAAGGTTCGATATCGGCCACGATGAAAGCGTCGCTTGGATCAACCCGATCCCCTTCGACCACCCGCAGCACGAAGACGTGCCGTCCCGTCGGCAACTGGTCCGCCAGCCGTAGTGCCACTTCGCGGCGGATCGTCTCTCCGGCCGGAACGTCCAGCGCCCAGGTCTGGTCCGGCGTCAACCCGCGTCCCTCCAGTTTTGCACTCAGCTCTTGGCCGCGCGTCAACGGGTTGCTGGCCACCAGTGTTGCCTTCAGCGTCGCGCCCGCCTTCGCCTTGTGGATGAGCGGTTCGACATGGACGAGGTGCGGGTTCCAGTCGCGGAGATGATTGCCGCTCGGCGAGAGGGCGTCGGCGGACTTGGCGCCGACTTTGCCCCACTGGACGCGGCGGCGGAAGTCCTCGGCATTAAACTCGAATGGGCCGCCGTGCTCCGCCAGCACCCACTCCGGCGCGGCGTCCAGCACTTTCTGGGCGCTTTCGGCGTAGCCGAGCGGCCAGCTGCGGTTCATGCCCATCCAGCCGCCGCTGCCGCTGAACTGGTCCTGATGAAAGAAGTTGTCCGCGGTGAAGAAGCAACGCTTGCCGTCGATCACCGTTTCGACGCCCATCGTGAACTCGGTCTGGCCGGGTAAATGGCGGAAACGCAGCCGATACTCGCGCCAGGTCGCCGTTTCGCCGTCCTTGAAGCGGCGGTCGATCTTCAACGGCCGGGCGTCGAGGAACGGCGCGCGCAGCAGGAACGGATCGGCCACCGGCACGGCAACGCGGTCCAGCGTCCACACCTGACACTTCTCGCGCTCGAACAGGGAGTAGATGCCGTCGTAGTGATCGAAATGAGCGTGACTGCACAGGGCGACTTCCATCGGGCCGAGCTTCTGGTCTTCCTTGAGCTTCGGCAACTGCTTGGCGCTGTGCGGATCCCAGGGGTCCATGACCAGGCAGGCGTTGTCCTTCGACAGCAGGACGTAGGTGTTTCCCGTCAGCCACAGGTGTTCCGAGACGCGCGACCACGGCTTCGAGCCGTTCGACTCCGCCTGTTCCTTCGTGAGAAAGGCGTACTTCGGCTCGTCCTTCAAACGCTGCTTGGTGAAGCGCTCGAAACTCTTGAGAAACGCCATCTCCTGCACCGCGTCGGCGGTCTTCGTCAGCACGTCGGCGCAGTTCTTGTCGAGGACGGTTCCATGCGCCGGCAGCAGCACATCGGGCTTCAGCGCGGCGAGTTTGCGCAGCGACTCGACTGTCGGCTTGAGGCCGAGGTCGGTCCAGTGGTCCCAGTCGGTGGTGTACGGCGTCCACAGCTTTTCCGGCTCAGCGAGAGCGTCTCCGCAGAAGACGAACAGCGGCGACTTCGCTTTCTGAACGGCGTACGCGACGTGATCGCGCGAATGCCCCGGCGTGGCGACGACGCGAATGTTCCAGCCCTTCCAGTCGATCGTCTGAGTATCGTCGAGCGAACAATCGATGCCGTCGAGTCCCTCGGCGAGAACGAGGTACGAAGTGCGCGAGCCGCGCAACGGCAGCGATTCCTGCCAGTATTTGCGCACGCCGTCAGGCGTCAGTAGCTCCGCCGATGCCTTCGGCGCCCGCACTGGCACCTTATCGGCGAGGTAGCGTCCCGCGAAGGCGGCGCTGTCGCGGTGGTGATGCGTCAATAGCACCGCCTCGATCTTCTTGACGCCGTGGGCCTTCAGCCCTTCCGGCCCACTCGCCGCGTCGATCAGCAGGGCAGCGTCGCCGGAGACGAGAGCGTAACCCGCCGGCAGCCCCGGCGAACGCAGCACGCCGGGAGAAACCTCGACCCAGCGCGCGGCCGTCGGTGCGTCTTCACCCTTGCGCCCCATCCAGGCGGCGGCGCTGACCAAGCCGAGACACAGAAGACCGAGCAGATGGTGCTTGCGCATGACGACCTCCGGGTGCTGTGACGATGCAGACACAGGGTACGCGGTGGGAGGTGCCGGCGTCAACAGTCCGCCGCTTGCGGCTTAGCGGTCAAGCGCCGCGAAGCCGCAAGCGCCAGACGAGTGCGTTGCGACTGTCCTCCGATTGGGTTACAATCACGCTGATAAGTCATCGTTAGCGAAAGGAGGTTGTCATGCGTGAGAAGATTCGACAATTCATCAGCGAGCTATCAACGGAGGAGAAGGTCGAGATCGTTCATGCACTCATCGCCGACATGGCGCCGAGCGTGAAGGTCGAAAGCGTATTTGTCAATTCGGACGGCGTGGTTGTGGGCTATTATGTCCCCTTCGAGAAGGGGCTGGACGACCATCCCCGCACGTTCACGAGTTCGTACAAGAATGAGGAAGAAGCGTATGAGGCGGCCAAGAATGGGCCGAGCCTTAGTGAAGTGATCGCTCGGTTGGAAGCCGCCGGAGTTGCCGCAAATTTGAAGTAACCCATGCCATTCTATCGTTATACGGTCCGAATGAACCAAGAGGCTGTAAACCAGCTCAGCCTTCTGTGGGCGAATAACAGGACGTTGCGGAATGCGATTTCACGGGCAAGTAACGACATGGACCGCATCCTCGGGATTGGACCGCCCAACCAGGGGCGTCTCCAGCCCATACCTGGGTTTCCGACCGCGCGGGAAGTGGCCATCTCTCCTTTGCTGGTGACCTTCTACTACCCCACCAATGGTCTCGAAGTCGTCGTCATCCGGGTGGAACTGAGCCCGCGTCCATCCTACGGCCCGCCCTGATTCGGACGATTCGCGCGGCAACTGGACACGTCCGCGGCAGGAACGCTAGAACAACTGGGTGAGGCGGCACGACGGAAGAAGGAGGCACAAGTATGATAACCCCGTTGGAAATCGGGAGACAAATCTTTGCCGAGCCGTTTCGTCCCTTCCGCATCCACACCGCGAGCGGCAGAACCTTCGAGATTCGCCGCCCGGTGGTAGTCCAACTGAGCAAAACGATGCTCGCGATTTTCACTCCGCTTGCCGACATTCCAGATACCGAAGGCCCCTGGTACAAGCTCTCCTTGATGCTGATCGAATCCATCGAGCCGCTCGACGCGCCTATCCCCAGTCGCGGCCACTGAGTGTGGCCGCCGTCAGACGACGAATAAATGAAGACCGCAATGGCCCGCCGAGTAACGACTTCGTAACGGCGTCGGCGATTGCTACCATGATGTTGGAGGTTCGAAACATGGTGCCGCCTCAAGACATTCTTGGTTATATCCGTTCCGAGCCATTCCGCGCTTTTCGAATCCGCATGGCGGGGGGACGGACCTTCGAGATTCGCCACCCGGAGATGGTTCGGGTCGGTAAGAATTCGCTTATCGTGTTCACGTTCGTCAGCGACGACCCGGGCGTCTACGATCGTTGGGAAACCGTGTCCTTGATGCTGATTGAATCCGTTACTCACCTCGAAGCGCTTTCGACCTAATGACCGCCCGGAAAACATAATGAGCAAACAGCAAACCTACGCCTTCGTCAGCCTCGGCTGTCCCAAGAACCTCGTCGATTCCGAGCGTATGCTCGGCAAGCTCGCCCAGGACGGGTACGCGCTCACCCCGGACGCCGACGGCGCCGACGTTGTCGTCATCAACACTTGCGGCTTCATCGAGCCGGCCCGGCAGGAGTCGCTCGGCGTCATCCGCGAGATGTTGACGCTGAAGTCGCAGGGCCGCGTCGGCGCCGTCGTCGTCGCCGGCTGCCTGGCCGAGCGCAAAGGCGACGCCCTCCTCGACGAAGTGCCCGGCGTCGATCATATCGTCGGCGTCTTCGGGCGCGAGGAGATCGTCCCCGTCGTCAATCGCGTCCTGAGCCCGACGCGCAAGCAAGGGTCGCTGACAGCCGAGCAGCGCTCGCTGTTTCGCCCGGCCCCGGTCAAGGCGCAGGAGGACACCGCCCGCCTGCGCGTCACGCCGCGCCATTACGCCTATCTGAAGATTTCCGAAGGCTGCGACCGCACCTGTACCTTCTGCGCCATCCCCGGCATGCGCGGCAAACACGTCACCAAGCCGATCGAGGAAGTTATCCGCGAGGCCCGCGAACTGGCCGCCGACGGCGTGCGCGAACTGATCCTCGTCGCCCAGGACACGACCTACTACGGCCTGGACCTGTACGGCCGCGTCCGCTTCGCCGAGTTGCTGCGCGAGCTGGACAAGGTGGACGGTATCGAGTGGATTCGCGTCCTCTACGCTTACCCAATCTTCTTCACCGACGAGTTGATCGAAGTGCTGGCAACCGCGAAGAAGATCATCCCGTACCTGGACATGCCGTTGCAGCACATCAACGACCGCGTGCTGAAGCGCATGCAGCGCCGCGTCAATCGCTCGGCAACGGTGGAGCTGCTCGGCAAGCTGCGGAAGGCGGTCCCCGGACTGACGATGCGAACGACGTTCATCGTCGGCTTCCCCGGCGAGACCGACGCGGAGTTCGCGGAGCTGGTCGAGTTCGTGCAGACGGCGAAGTTCGAGCGCGTCGGCGTCTTCCCGTACTCCTACGAACCAGACACGCCGGCGACGCGCCTCGACGGACATCTGCCGGAGGAAGTGAAGCTGGAACGACGCGACCGCCTGATGGAAGCGCAGCAGGAGATCGCCTTCGCCTATGCACAGGGGCAGGTCGGCAAGGAGATCGAGGTGATCGTAGACGGCCCCGACCCGGAGGCGCCGAACCACGTCATCGGCCGCAGCCACGCCGACACGCCGGACATCGACTGCACGGTCCGGCTCAAGGGCAAGAAGCTGGCCGCCGGCGATATCGTGACCGCCAAGGTAACGGGGGCCGACGGCTACGATCTCATGGCGCGGGCGCTTCGCGTGCGGTGAATTGCCGCTTGCGGCTTAGCGGAGTGAAACCGCCAAGCCGCAAGCGGCGCAGACGAGATTCCTCATGGCGACGATGACGCGCCCCCGACCATCCGTCTGGAATGTCCCGAACCAGCTGACACTGGCGCGGTTCGTTCTGGCGCTGATCCTGTTCGGCCTGATCGCGTTCGAATCGTGGGGCTGGTGCCTCGCCGTCTTTCTCGTCGCGGCATTCACCGACTGGCTCGACGGCTACCTCGCCCGGCTGCACAACCTGACCAGCACCCTGGGACGCAACCTCGACCCGCTCGTGGACAAACTGCTGATGTGCGGCTGCTACATTTTCCTGCTGCCGCAAGGCTCGAAGGAAGGTTGGCTGACGCCGTGGATGGTGACGATCGTCGTCGGCCGCGAGATGGTCATCACCAGTCTGCGCGCCTACATGGAAACGGTCGGTGCTCGCTTCGGCGCCGACTGGCTCGGCAAGCTGAAGATGGGGCTGCAATGTGCTGCCGTCATCGCGGTCTTCCTGGAGCTAATTAGCCGCGCCGCCTGGCCCGAGGCGGTCTCCTGGCTGCCAAGGGTCCGCGACGCCCTACTATACGCGATGCTCGCTTCCACGCTGCTCAGCGGACTGCAATATCTCTGGCGCGCGGCGACGCATTATCGGGACTCGCCGTGACGTAACCGGTCTTGCGCATTTCAGCCTGCAAGGCTGAGATCCCTCAGCCCAGGACAACGCCCTTGTTGTTCCACACTTCTCGCGGCAGGGCCGAAAAGCCGTGAGATGTTCGGGATAATGAGCCGGGACTCGGCGCGCCGGACCTTGTTGAAGCCCGTTCACGGGCCTCAAGGCATAAACGGAAATGCCTCGTTTCAGGTCCGGGACTGGCATCCACCCCATCGCCGTGATACAAGGGACATAGGCTCACGGAGATTCTCCCATGTCCACAACCGCTCCCCATCGCCGCGACTTCCTCCGCCGCTCCACCGGCGGGTTCGCGCTCGGAGGTCTGCTCGGCCTCGGCCTCGATCTGCGGGCCGCCAAGGCTGAGACTAGTCGCTTCAAGTTCACCGACACTCGCGAAGTGCCCAGCGTCTGCCCTTACTGTGCCGTCGGTTGCGGCCAGCTTATCGCCGTGCGCGATGAGAAGATCGTCAACATCGAGGGCAACCCCGACAGCCCCATCAATCGCGGCACGCTTTGCCCCAAGGGCGCCGCCACCTATCAACTGGCCGTCAATGACAATCGGCTGTCACAGGTCTGGTATCGCGCGCCGGGAGCGAAGGAGTGGGACAAGACGAAATCGCTCGACTGGGCGATGGAGCGTATCGCCGCGCTCGTCAAGCAGACGCGCGACGCCACCTTTCGCGAGACGGCCACGCACGACCTCGACGGCAAGCCGCTGCGCGACGCCAAGGGCAATCCGACCAAGAAGCTCGTCAACCACACGCTGGCCATTGGCTCGCTCGGCGGGGCCACGATGGACAACGAGTGGAACTATGTCCAGGCGAAGCTGCTGCGGGCGCTCGGCGTCGTAAATATTGAAAACCAGGCCCGGATATGACACAGCTCCACCGTGCCCGGTCTGGGCACTTCGTACGGTCGGGGCGGCGCGACCACCTTCGCCGCCGACGTGGCCAATTCGGACTCGATCCTCATCATGGGATCGAACATGGCCGAATGCCATCCCGTCGCCTTCCGCTGGGTCATGCAGGCGAAGACGCGCGCCAGTAATCCCTGCACCGTCATCCACGCCGACCCGCGCTTCACGCGCACCTCGGCAATGGCGAATATTTACGCCCCATTACGGGCCGGCAGTGACATCGTCTTCCTCGGGGCGCTCATCCGTTCCGTGCTCGATCGGCACGAACGTCTTGTCGGCAAGAAGCGCGAGCAGCTGACCGACGCGCGCGACCTGTTCTTCTTCGACTACCTGACGCGCTACACGAACGCCCTCACGCTCATCAACGAGGATTACCGGGACACGGAAGACCTCGACGGGTTGTTTTCGGGCTTCGCCGACGGCAAGTACAGTCCGAAGACGTGGCGTTACGACGGCCAGCCGGTCAAGGACGGTGCGGCCGAGGTGGACGCTGGTGGCACGCGGACGGGTGAGCCACACTCGTTCAGCGAACAGGTCGGCAAGATGACCGGCAAGCCGCCGAAGCTGGCCGAGACCCTGGCCGACCCGCGCTGCGTCTACCAATTGCTGAAGAAGCATTACGGCCGTTACACGCCGGAGATGGTCGAGGACGTGTGCGGGACGCCGCGCGACGTCTTCCTCGCTGTGGCCGAGGCGCTGTACGCCGCCGCCGGGCCGGAGCGCACCGGTTCCATCTGTTACGCCGTCGGCTGGACGCAGCACACGACCGGCGTGCAGATGATCCGCACCGCGGCGATCCTGCAACTGCTGCTCGGCAACATCGGCCGGCCCGGCGGCGGCATCCTGGCGCTGCGCGGCCACGCGACCATCCAGGGTTCGACCGACATCGCCACGCTCTACAACATCCACCCCGGTTATCTCGCCACGCCCAGCGCCCTCAAGAAGCACGACACCATCGGCGACTACATCGGCGCCGAAACATCGGCTACGTCGTACTGGTCGAACATGCCGGCCTTCCTCGTCAGCCAGCTCAAGGCCTGGTTCGGCGACGCGGCCACGCCGGCCAACGGCTTCGCCTACGATTTTCTGCCGAAGATCATCGGCGACCACTCGCACATCCCGATGTTCCTCGAGATGTCGAAGGGCAGCATCAAGGGCTTCTTCGCGATGGGCCAGAACCCGGCCGTCGGCGGCCAAAACGCCTCGTTCCAGCGGCAGGCGCTGGCGAAGCTCGACTGGCTGGTAGTGCGCGACCTGTTCGAAACGGAGACGGCGTCGTTCTGGAAGGATTCGCCGGAAGTGAAGAACGGTACGCTCCGGCCGGAGTCGATCGGCACGGAGGTGTTTCTGCTGCCGGCGGCGGCCGTGGCCGAGGGCGACGGTAGTTTCACGAACACACAACGGCTGGTGCAGTGGCACGACAAGGCCGTCGATCCGACCGGCGACCGCCGCACCGACCTCTGGTTCACCGTGCATCTCGGCTTGCGCCTGAAAGAACTGTACAAGAACAGTGCCGAGAAGCGCGACGAACCGATCCGGGCGGTGACGTGGGATTACATCGACGAGGAGGAGAACAAACCCTGGCGCATCAAGGACGAGCCGTCGGCGCGGCTGGTGATGAAGGAGATCAACGGCTATCACACGACCGCTCCGGCGACGGGCGTTAGTGCCGCCGGGAGCGGCATGGGGCCGCTGCAAGCCGCTAGCGCTGCCCTCGTGATGCAGGGAAATCACTGGGGGAGTCGCGGCCTGAAAACGGCGCCGCCGGTGAAAAGTTTCGGCGACCTCAAGGACGATGGCTCGACGGCGTGCGGCGCCTGGATTTATGCCGGCGCCTTCGCGCCGACGGAGAAGGAACCGCTCGGCCACAATCACACGGCCAACCGTAGCGGCGACGCCTGGGTGTCGCTGCAATGGGGCTTCTCGTGGCCGGCGAATCGACGCCTCATGTACAACCGCTGCGCCGCCGACCCTGACGGCGACCCCTGGCCGAAGGAGTCGCGCCTGGCCCGTGAGCACGCGCGCGCCGGCGGTAAGAATATGCGCGGCTACGTCTACTGGGACGCCGGCCAGAAGAAATGGGTCGGCCTCGACGTGCCCGATTTTCCGCTGCCGAAAGACCCGAAGGCGAAGGCGGTCGAGAACGGCGTCGGCCTGGCGGCGCACGACGGCGCGTCGCCGTTCATCATGAAAGCCGACGGCAAGGGCTGGCTCTTCGCCCCGGCTGGTCTGGTGGACGGCCCGCTGCCGACGCACTACGAGCCGGCCGAGTCGCCCGTCGCCAATGCCGTCTATCCGAAGCAGCAGTCGAACCCGGTCACCCTCTACTGGAAGGTGCCGGGCAACGACCTCGCGCCCGTCGGCTCCGCGGATTACCCGCACGTGTTGTCAACGTATCGGCTGACGGAGCATCACCTGAGCGGGTCGATGAGCCGCTGGCTGCCGTGGCTCGTCGAGCTGATGCCGGAGCTGTTTTGCGAGATTTCGCCGGAACACGCGGCCGAGATCGGCGTCGGCAACACCGAGTTTGTGCGCATCACGACGCCGCGCGGCGCCATCCGGGCGAAGGCGCTGGTGACGCGCCGCATCCGGCCGTTCCACTTGAAGGGCGGCAAGATCGTGCATCACGTCGGCCTGCCCTGGCACTGGGGCTACAAGGGCTTGAGCAAGGGCGACGTGGTGAATGACCTGACAGCGCTCGTGGGCGACCCGAACGTGAGCATCCACGAGGCGAAGGTGTTCGTGTGTCAGGTGACGAAGGGGTGACCGTGTTGCCGCTTGCGGCTTAGCGGGTTGTCCCCCGTTGCGAGCCACGTTAAGATGCGGTCGTCCTGCCTTCTGCGGAGGAACACATGAATGCGACCGAGACGATTCCAATCACCGTGGAACCCGAGGCGGCGACACGGATCGCGGAACTGGTGTTTAGCGAACACATGGATCGCATGATCGACCATGCCCGCGAGACTGTGCCGCAAATACAGCGCATCGAGGTGGTGATGAACTATCGCTACGACGATCCCTCGCCGGACGGAGTCTACATCCACGTCTGGAGCGATCATTCGTGCGACCCGGATTTGAAGGACTGGGAGGAGTTGACCAGTTGGATGATCGAGACTTTTCCGCCGGAGGTGCTGGAACACCTGGGGATGTGCTATTACCGGTGTTAATGCTATGCGCGGCCGCGACTTCCTCGTACTGGCGAAGGAACTGC
>JBBQPD010000023.1:0-17159 GCA_038331535.1 Gemmatales bacterium
GCGACGACATCATAAGTGGTGCCGGGAAACGGTAGTGGGTTGGGCAGGGGCGGCATGTTTAGATTGGGGATAAGGTGTGAGGCGCTGGAAGGTGTCCCGCTGTTAGACTTGCGGCACCCTCGCTCAGGTCGTGCCGCGAAAGCATAACGGCAAGACGGTTTTTTTCTATTAGTCCGGTGCCGCCTAGCGATGCGGACGGCTCCCCTGACGCGAACGCCACCGGATCAGCTTGGGCGCCGGCCTGGTAGCAAGCGTCCACCACTACGTTGCCTGCCCCCTACATCGACGACAGGCCGGAGTCAATTCCTGGGTCATGCGACCCGTCCGTCCCGCGACCGATCCGGTGAAGCAGATAGCCTGACCAAGGCACCGGCGATTTCCTCTAGCGGCAAGATCAGGTCCACCATCCCACTGTCGATGGCCGAGAGAGGCATGGACGGTGCCTCGGCGGTATCCGGTTGCTGAGCGATGACCGTGCCTCCGACAGCCCGGACCGCCGGCAGAGCGAGAGAACCGTCGCCGCCGTACCCGGTCAGCACCACGGCTGTCACGCGACCGCCGAAGTGCGCCGCCGCCGAGGCGAACAGCGGTTCAGCGGAGGGGCGGACATGGTGGACCTTCTCCGTATGAGTCAGGGACAGGGTGGCGTCCGCGTTGACGACGACGTGGTGATCGGGCGGTGCGACGTAGACGGTTCCCGCCGCCAGCCCGTCGCCTTCCTGGGCCTTCTTGACGCGAAGGACGGTGCGGCGGCCCAGGATTTCGGCCAGCTTGCTATCGAAGTCCGGGTCGAGGTGTTGTACGGCGACCAGGGCTGCCGGGAAGCCGGCGGGCAGTCCCGCCAAGATGATGCTCAGGGCGTTGATGCCGCCAATCGAGGACGCAAAGACTACGAGCGAATCGGGGCGGGCGAGCGCGGGGGAGAGGACGGGAATGGCGTCCGGCATAGGTCAGGTTCCCGAAGGAAGTGGAACGCCAGGCGCGAGATGCCGACGGCATCTATAACGTGCAGCTTGTCGTCTCAAACTTGGCAGCCCCATCTTTCAGGACTGGCCGCCTTCTGGCCTACAGTCCTGGTCCTGTAGAAGCGGTTGTTTGACAACCGTCTTGAACAAATCGAGCAGCGTCTTTAGGTCCACCGGCTTGACGAAGTAGTGGTCGAACCCCGTTTCCTGCTGACGTTGATGGTCTGCTTCACTCGGCGTGTAGCCCGTCAAGGCACACAGCATAACGTCCTTGAACTCCGGCTTCGCGCGCAGATGCTTGGCGACCTGATAGCCGTCCATGCCCGGCAGACCGATGTCCAACAGCACCACGTCGGGCCGGCACGCCGATGCCATCTCCAGAGCGGTCGGACCGGTGCGGGCCACTTGAACGTCGTGTCCATAGAGCCGCAATAAAAGGTTCAGGCTGTCGGCGGAATCGACGTTATCTTCCACCACGAGGATTTGCAGCGGATGTCCGGCAGGCTTGGCTGGCTCCAGGACGGTTTTCACTTCGCGTCCTGACACGTCGGACAGTAACGGCAACTTGACCGTGAACTCGCTGCCTTTGCCGAGACCGCCGCTGCGTGCCTGCACCCGGCCTTCTTGCATCTCCAGCAGGGTGCGCACCAAAGCCAGCCCGATCCCCAGCCCACCGTAGGATCGGCCTAGGGAGCCGTCCACCTGGGAGAATAGGTCGAAAATCTGCGGGAGCATGGCCGGGGCGATGCCGACGCCGTTATCTCGCACCCGGATCACCGCCTCGGACCCTTCCTGCTGGACGCTCATCCGAATGAGTCCACCCGCTTTGGTGTACTTCGCCGCGTTGTTGAGCAGGTTAACGAGAATCTGCTCCATCCGAGCCGGGTCCGCTTGCACCCAGACAGGCCCGGTCGGCAGCGACAGGGAGAAATCGTGCTTGCCAGCGTCCATGAGCGGGCGGGAAGTCTCGGCGGCACGGTTGGCGACGACGCGCAGCTCCACCCTTTCCGTGGTCAGCCGCAGTTTGCCCTTGGTGATGCGGCTGATGTCCAGCAGGTCGTCCACGAGGCGCACCATCTGCACTACTTGACGGTTGATGATGTTCCCGGCCTGCGCGATGATCGGGTCATCGGTCTTCATCTGCCGCAGGATGTTCAAGGCATTAAGAATGGGCGACAACGGGTTGCGCAGTTCGTGGGACAGCAAGGCCATAAACTCTTCTTTGTGCCGGTTGGCTTCGGCCAGGTCGTCGCCCCGTTTCTTTTGGGCGTCCTGGGCCTCGCTATCGGTGAGATCGTGCATCACCCTGGCGAACGACTTGACCTGTTTACCTTCGTCCCGCAAGGGGGTGACGATGGATCGGCACCAGAACTTGGTGCCGTCCTTCCGAACTTGCCAGCGCACGCTGTCGGCCCGGCCTTCGGCTAACGCCGTCCTGAGTTCGTACTCTGGCTGGCCGTTGGAAATATCCTCCGGCGAGAAGAAACGGGAGAAATGTTGTCCGATGATTTCGCTGGTGTAATAGCCGAACAGCCGTTCCGCTCCAGGGTTCCAGCACTTCAGACGCCCATCTTGTCCGAGCAGGAAAATGGCGTATTCTTTGGCGTCAGTCGCCAGGAGGTCGAAGCGTTCCTCTATTTGTTGCGGAGTGAGGTCTTCCGGCAAGTCTTCGCTCATGGCCGATCCTTTCAGTGACTAAACCACCAAGCAACCGCCGGCTAGGCCGGCATGGCCCGGTAGCAAGACGGGGATGAGCGGTGCCGCACCAGTTGCGCATGAGTGCGGCGCGCGGTAATTCCTCGCCGAAACAGATTGTCAGATGGCGTCCATCTGTCAGTGAACTCATTGTACCACGGAGCAGTGGCAACCTAAAGAAAATCCTTACGAACGCATAAGGTTTTCCCTGACAAGCCGCCTGATGACCGAGTCGCTGACCGGTTTCCGCCACCAGCCAGCCTGGTGTCTTGCCCGACCGGACCGCCTGTTTGCACGCGCAAACAAGTCGCCGCTCACATGCCGCCTAATCCAGTCGATCCGGATGACACCCCTGTGCTTCACGACCAGGTTACGTCATCGTTTCTCTTTGGTTGCCGGCGCAAGACTTGCGTACTCAGCGGTCAAGTTAGCCTCAAACACACTCACCGTGCGCGCGGATAAATCTCTGACTCCAGCACGGGACCGCTGCTATGCACGAGCCGCCAATCTGCCAGGCTACCAGGGAATGTCTATGCTCGCGAACACGCGCGGCGGAAAGTCGATACTCGTGGTCGAGGACAACGAGATCGCGCGATTGGGCCTGATCGTGGTGCTAAATCGGCCCGGATATGCGGTTGCCTCTGCCCAGGATGGCGCGGCGGTATTGGAACTGTTGCGTGGCGCACAAGTCCCGGACCTGGTGCTGCTCGGCATGATGATTCCGGTAGTGGACGGCTGGAGTTTCCTCGACCAGCGGCGGCGTGACCCGGCTCTGGCTCGCGTCCCGGTTATTATCACGACCGCGCTGGGAGTCGCCAGCACCGAGTGGGCAACATCGCTCGGCGCCGCCGCGTGGGTGCGTAAGCCTATTGAGGTTGATGAGCTGCTCACCGAGGTGCGTCGGCTCTGCGGCTGATACTTGTCGGTCATTTTCCTACGCCAACTCCAACCACGTCCCGACAATTTCCCCCAAAAAATGCTGATAAAATCTCTTTCACGACCGAAGGACTCACCCCGGTCATACGGTCAGAGGAGAGCGACAATGGAGTTGCTTAATGCCGATGCCCCCGCACGTGCCTACCTCACCACTCTCGCCACCCTGGAAGCCGCGCGACGGACGTTGAAGGCTCTCACTCCGGTGATAGCCGACGTTGCCTTGCGCATCATGGAATGGACGCGAAGGACTGACGACACGGTGAGGCCGCTTTTGGCAGTCGCGTGGGAAAATTGGAATCTTACGGTCAATAAGGACGCCTGGCCCTGCGCTGACGAGCTGGCGTCAGCCGTTGATGCGTTCCACAGCGCCAGGGCCGAAGCGGTCGCGGCTTACGACGCCCTGCCGGCAGATTATCAGCAGGGATTGGCGCCGCCGAGGTAGGTAACGAGCGTCCGTCTGTCAGGGCCGGCGTCGAGGTGGCCGACCCCGGTATGCCGGCCCGGTCCTCATGCTCACCGACCCGCCATCACCCGCAAGAGTTCGTCCGGGTCCGCCGGTTTGGTCAGGTGATAATCGAACCCGGCCTCCCGGCTGCGCCGGCGGTCCTCCGTGGACCCGTAGCCGGTCACCGCGACCAGCAGGGTGTTCTCCAGTCCCGGCAGTCGCCGCAGCCGGCGGGCGACCTCGAAGCCGTCGAAGCCGGGCAGGCCGAGGTCAGACAGGACCACGTCGGGCGTCCACTCGAACGCCATCAGCACGCCTTCCGGCCCCGCGTAAGCGACGCGCACCTCATGGCCCAGCAGTGTCAGCAGCATACGCAAGCTGTCCGCCGCGTCCCGGTTGTCCTCGATCAACAGCACACGCCGCGCCGGGGGGACCGCCGGCAACTCCCCCGTCGCGCTGGCCGGCGCGGTCTGCGTAATCGTCAGCTGTCCACCGTGCTGCGTAGCCGTCACCAGCTGCTCGTGCTGCCCCATCGCCGTTTTCCTCGCGGTCCTTGACGGCTTCTGCGTCCTGAGTCGTTGGTTGTGGCTGCAAGTGCGCACCAGGGCGGGCGGCAGGTCAGCTGGTCGGCGTCGCTTCGCCGGCCTGGTCCGTTCCCAACGCAGCCGCCTTCCACAGTAAATCATCCAGGTCGTCAAAGACAATGCCGAGGTGACGAGCAACCGCGACCAGATCGACGTCGTGGTGATCCGCGCGTGGAATACGGCACATGCACAACGCCGCCAGGCGGCGCTTCGTCACTCCCATGCTGGCGGCCTGCTGTTCCGCCGTCTGGCCCGTGGCAGCACGGAGCCGCGCTAAATGCCACCCGAAAAAGCCGGGGCCGGCACGCTCGCCCATGCGTACCTTCGAGTCAATCAGGATGGCATCCATTTCCGGGGTGGGGCGCCAGCCACGCTTGCGTCGTTGATTCACTTTCGGCTCCTTCTGAAAAATGGGCGGCTAGTCCGCACCGTGGCGGCCAGCCGCTCTGGTCCTCGCTCCTGCCCCGCGTTACCTCTTGTTGCGCCGCCCGGCCACGCCGGCGGGCGCGGACTCGACCTCGGCATCCACGGCGATGGCGGCAGCCGGGACGGTCAGAGCCTGCGTCGTGTCGGCAGCGCGGTGGCCGATCCGCAGGCGTAGGCGGTTCGCGGCCTCGCCATCCGCGCTCTCACCGCCGTGGTCTAACTCTTCGATGGCTGCACTGAACCCTGCCAGCACCGCATCACGCGTCTTGTTCCGAATCCAATTGAAAAACATGGCAATTCCTCCCTAGTGTGTAGAAAAATACGCCTCGTCTCCGTTCCCATTCTGTTGCATTGCAGTCGCTCGCCGCACCACGTCGGCAAGGACCAAGTCCACGGCGTCCCCCAGCGCGGCGGTCCCTTTGTCACCGTCGCCGTCGCCGTCACCCTGGCAACCGCAATGAAGCCGCCGCCCCAGGTCACCAGCGCGGCGGTCACCATCGTGCGGCTCGTAACCGCCGCGCCGGCGCCAGGCCCGGTAGCTGTCCAGGGCCTCGGCAGCTTCGGTCAGTTCGCCGGCGGCCAGGGATGCCGCCGCGACGATCAAGGCTTCCATCGGGTCCATCGGTCGCCCTCCCGTCTGTGGGTCTTCCCTGGCCGTGAGTCGCGTCCACGTCAGGCCGCCTTCATGCGGGCCGCGTCGAACGTGCGGGTACACTCCGCCGCCAGCTTGATCGCTTCCGGCGAATCCCACCGGGCCAGGTCGGGGCCGTAGTGGTCCTTGCCAGCGGCGCGAACGAAGGCGACCAGGTCGTCACGCTTGCAGGCGCCGCGTCTGACATGTCGGCTTCGTGGGCCTCCAGCCGCGCCAGCAGTTCCCGTCCGGACGCCGGCAGGGCGTGATTGCCGTTGCTCGCGGTCGGCGTGGTCAGCGTCGTCGCGGTTTTGCCAGGCGCCGTGACCGTGGCCGGCTGCGTGGCCGTTTGGGCCGCTGGCCGGGCCGGCTGCGGTGCCGTTTGGGCCGCTGGCCGGGCGGACTGCTGCGGTATCGGCATGGCGGGACGGGCCTTTAGCTGGCGTCCGTCGTATTCCGCCCATTGCGGAGTGAGTTTGTGAAAAATATCGACCGATGCCCCAGGCGGCAGCGGCCCGCTTGAGCGCGTCACTGTGCGCGGATTTCGCACGATCCCCGTCGTCGGGTTGCTCGGACTGGCCGCCTACGTCGCACTTCGTCAGCCACGCGCCGTCGATTTTCAGCGACAGCTTGCACAAGACCTACCCGTCCGGGAGCGTGGCGAAATCGGTCTGCCAGCCGTCAATCCCCAGGACCGCGTCGAGCCTGTCCTGCACGTCGCGCGCGTCGATGTAGGCCAGCGCCAAGGCGCGGTTTTTCTCGCGGTTGACCGCGCCCGCCCGATACTTCACCGCCTCGACCGGGAAGGGTGCCGCAAGCTCAGTTGCGATCTGAGCGGCGGTTTTCGCGGGTTCTGGCGTCATAGCTGCTTTCTCCGTAGGGACCGTTGGCAACCCAGCCGACATTAAAAGACATCAATCGGGATACTTAAAATATATACGTCAAACGAAAGACAATCAGGCCCAGCGCACAATTATTTTCATCAAGGTCGCCAGAGCCTGTTCGCTTGTCCGCATTGACTAAATGCGTCATTCGGGATATACTGCAAAAGTCACAGCCGCGCCGTACACGGAGGGTAAGATGACGAACGAGACAATGGGTCGGCGGCTCCAGCGGCTGCGCATGGCTGCCGACCTGACGCAAGCCGCGCTCGCCGAACGGGCCGGCGTGCCGTTGCGGAGCCTGCGAAATTGGGAACAAGACCACCGGGAACCGCGTCTGGATGCCGCGCTATCCCTGGCCCGCGTGCTGGGCGTCCTTGTCGAGGAGTTGATGGCGGGGCTGGCACCGCGTGACGAGCGACCGCCAGTCCCCCGTGGAAGACCGCCAGCGGGCGGACCGGCAGTCGAGTCGGCGAAGCAGAAGGCCGGCAAGGTTGAACGTCGTCGATAACGAAGTGAAGACCGTTGAAAACTGACAGAGCCGGAGGGAACCATGAACGACGACTTGATCCTCGCCATCGCGTACTACCGGATGAGTAGCGACGAGCAGACGGCGTCCATCGCTCGCCAGCAGGGCGAGGTCAGACCCTGGGCAACCGCCCACGGCTACAAGATCGTTCGTGAGTACTTTGATGAAGGGAAGAGCGGCAGCAAAGACCAGGAAAAGCGGCTCGATTTTAGGAGAATGCTGAACGAAATCCCTGAATTGGGGGTGAGGGCGGTGATTTGCTGGGATGCCGCTCGTTTCACTCGTCTGGACATCCTTGACGGCGCCGATTCGGTCATCATTCTCCGTGACAATCACGTCCAGATCGCCACTGTCAAGGAGGGGATTTTCGACCCGTCCATGCCGGAGGGACGCTGGAAACTCATGGCCTACGGCGAGAACAACAGCGTCTACTCGCGGAACCTGTCGAAGGACTCACTCAGCGGTCGCCAACGGGCTGCGGAGGCGGGTTACTGGGCAGTGGGGCCTGTGCCGTATGGCTATGACCGGCTCCTTGTCGATCTCCAATCGGGCAAGTCGCAATTGGTTCGTCGGACAGAGCGAGTCAGCAAGGGGCGGAACGTCCGCTGCAAGCTCGCCGTCAACCAGGAGGAAGCCGAGGTCGTTCGATGGATTTATCAAGAGTACCTGGCGGACCGCAGCGTGCGTCAAATCGCGGTCGCATTAAACGAGCGCAAGATTTCCGTCCCTGCGGACTGGTACAGACGCAGCGCGGTTAAGGCCGGCTGGACTTGGGACTGCGTAAAAGGCATCCTGTCTCACCGGGCCTATACCGGCGCCTCGTCTATAGGCCACGGGCGGGCGAAAGCGAAGAAAGTCTTCAACCGGGTCCGCCCGACCGCAAAAGAAGGGGCCTGGGAGGCCATCGTCCCCATTGAGACCTGGCAAGAAGCTCAAGACAAGCGCAAGCGGGGCCGCCGGGAGAAGCGCAAGCCGCACAGCGAAAGGGCCGGCGTCCTTTCCGGGTCCGTCTACTGCGGTAACTGCGGCTATCGCCTTTGCAAAAAGAACCGCGCCGTCTACTACTGCGCCGACTGCGGTGCAAACCTGTCACGTCAGCGTAAGCCTGTCTGCCGCGCCTGCGGCAGCACAAAAAAGGAAAAGCGGTCGCGAGTGATCTACACCTGCAACAGCAGCAGCCGCATCGTGCCTGGCTGTCTGCAATGGAGTGCCTGGGAAGACGAAATCCTGCCGGCGGTTGTGAGAAAACTGGTTGAAGAAGTGGACACCAAACTGCTCGACGCTATCCGGGCCAGTCCCAAGAAGCCAGGACCGGGTGCCAGCGTGAAGTCCCTAGACGATCAAGCCAAGACTATACGCGCTCGTTACCAGACCGCCCTCGACCGCTGCATGGACCCGAAGACCCCACGCGAACTGGTCCAGGATTTTCTCGACAAAGCCAACAAATTGAAGAGCGAGGTCCAGGCTGCGGAGGAACGAATCCAGTTGCACCAAGCACTCGAAAACCAGGGGGGCATTGAGTCCTTCATGAAGTGGTGGGATTCAGTGCATTCCAACCTGCTGCTCATCGCGGAAAAAACAGTCTCACGCCCCGGCCGGACCGACTGCTTAGGGACGATAACGACGCCCGATGGCGAGGTCACGCTGTTTGTGGCCGGCGCCGGTCCCAGGGCGATTAAGGTGAGTCTCGTAGGCGAAGCTAAGCCATCGCGGGATGCTGGGCATCTGGTCGCCGATGACAACCTGAGAGGCCTGCTACGGCGACTTGGCTGCGAAGTGAGGCTGTTCTGGAAGCCGATAAACCGCAGGTTGTACGAACTGGACCAGGGCCGGATCGCGCTAAACATCGTGTGGCACGGCGGCGGCTCCGAGAATGATGTTCAGGGTTGTACCAGTAATAGCCTTGATTGAACAAGTCGATGCCGTAGAGGTATTCGCGGCACTGGAACCAGCGTTCGGGATCAAGCGGCGGCGCCGGTTCGTGTCGTCGTCCGAAGGAATGGCCGTGTGGGTCGCTGACTGGGTGCGCCGAGCGTCCCGGTATGAAGGTGTATGGTGGGAACGGCTCGTTGGGCACCAACCGCATTCTCATGGTTTTGTTTCTTACCTCTGAACTGCTCCGCAAGCTGCGGAGCAGTTCAGCCGAGTTCTGGCTGACAGCTAATAGCTATCAGCTAACAGCTTTCAGCCAGACTGGTTTTGTGTGGTTGCTAACTCGTTGCGGCTTGGCCGCGTTAAGCTCTGCGCAATAATAACCTGATCGACTCCGTATGGGATACAAGCCTGACGCGCCAACGAAGGAGAGGGTTATTCCTTCGCTGGCGCGTCAGGCTGGTGTTGTGACATGTCGTTGTCATTGTTCATGTTATTATTGCGCAGACCCTTAGCATCCTCGTACTCGACCATCAGGACGCACGTCAATCATCGTCGTGAGTGATAATCGGTTGTCACAGATCGCGGGCACGCGCTTCACTCCCCAATGATCTTTATCAATACCCGTTTCGGCCGATTGCCATCGAACTCACCGTAGAAGATTTGCTCCCACGGCCCGAAGTCCAACTTGCCCTTCGTGATTGCCACGACGACTTCCCTGCCCATGATCTGCCGTTTCAGGTGGGCGTCGGCGTTGTCCTCGCCGGTGCGATTGTGGTGGTAGTGGTTCGGGTCGGGGTTGAACGGCGCGAGTTGCTCCAGCCACTCACCGAAATCGTGGTGCAGGCCGCGCTCGTCGTCGTTGATGAACACGCTCGCGGTGATGTGCATCGAGTTCACCAGCGCGATGCCCTCCTGGACGCCGCTTTTCTGAATGGCGTCTGCTACCTGGGGCGTGATGTTCTCGAAGGCCATCTTCGACTGGATATTCAGCGTAAGGTGATGGGTGAAAGACTTCATGTGCGTGCCTCCCTCGACAAGGTTCTCGCCAACACGAGCCGCGACCGTCAGGGAGCGCTTTCAACAGCGCTCCCTAACGGTCGCGGCTCGTGAAAGTCGGCGGGCTTGCCGACCCCCAGCGCGTCGGCCACCCGATTGATGTAGTTAAAAAAGGACGCGATGAGTGTGATCTGCAAGATGCCGACGTCGTCGAAACCGACCGCGCGCAGGCCAGCCAGGTCGTCGGGCGTGAGTTTATAAGCCGCTGCGGTCAAGCGCACGGCGAAGTCGAGCATCGCGCAGTCCTGGCGGGAAAGATCGGCCTTGGTGTAATCCCGCCGTAACTCGGCGGCAAGCTCGTCGTCGAGACTGGCTCGGCGCAGGAACTCGACGTGGCTCTCCAGTCAGTAGAAACAGCGATTGTGGACAGACACAACCGCGGCAATCATCTCCTGCTGCCGCCGGCTCAACGGCAGATGGGGTTGGAGCATGGCCGCGAGGCCGGACATCATGTGGCGCATCGCCTCGGGGATGAGGCTATGAGCCGCGCTGACGCTGTCCGTGCCGCCATCGGGGCGGATCAGGGACGATACCGGGTCGCGATATTCCGCGGGATACAGGGCGCGAACCGCTTCGTAAATGCCGCGCAAAGTGTCATCAGCCTGCTCAGGCGGGACGGTCTTGATCCAGGTCATGTCGAAAACCCGCACTCGATTCCCGCCCACCCGCTAAGCCGCAAGCGGGTTTGTCTTCACTCAGTCCTCAGTCCTCAGTCCTCAGTCCTCATCCCTTTATTTCTTGGCCTTCCACCACGAGCGCCACGGCTCCGCGGCCGGTCCGATCTTTTGGCCGGTCATCGCCTTGAGCGCCGTATGTGCGGCGAGCACGACACCCTGGTCGGGATCGCCGAGCAGCTCAATCAGCTGCGGCACCTGGTCCTTGAATTCACGCGTGCCGGAGGCCAGCGCGGCGGCGCGGCGGATTTCGACGTCGTCATCCTGCAAATAGTGGGACAGGGTGTCCGCCTTCATGCGCGTCAGTCGCTCGGCCAGAACCTCGCGCGCCTTGCGCTTGCCGTCGCCGCTCAGTTGTGGGATAGCTCCAGCCAGAGCCTCGGTGTATTCAACGCCCTTACCCTGGCGCAGCTTGTCGAAGAGATCGACCTGGCCCGCGCTCGTCGCCTTTACGAGCGACTCGGCGAGGCGGGCGCTTTGGGGTTGCGTAAACGTCGGCCGCGTCTCGGCCGGCGCTTTGGCTGGCCCCATGTCGATCGGCGGTTTCATCGGATCTTTCGGATCGACCGGCGGCTTCTTCGGGTCTTTCGGATCGACCGGCGGTTTCTTCGGATCCTTGTCAATCGGACCGCCGGCCTTGAGGACGAAATCTTTTTTCAGCAGGTTCGTCAGATCGCCGGCCAGGTTGGCCTTGCGAAGGAAGAGCAGGGCAAAACAGGTGTCCGCCCCATAGGAGGAGTGCTCGCCGGGCCAGCTGCCGTTGGCCTGCTGATTGGCGAGCAGGAGTTCCGACCCCCATTTGTACCAGTCCTTGCCGCCGAGGCGCTCGATGTCCATTGCCACCAGGATCCGCTCCAGCGACCAGAGGAAGTAAATGTCCTTCCCTCCCAGCTTCTGGATCGGCCCGCCGACGTTGAGCGACACGCGCGCGAGCGCTTTTCGCAAGGCGACGTCATGCGCAGGGTCGAAGGCCTGGCGAACATTGGGGCCTGCCGTTCGGCCCGTCGCCAGCACCATGCCCTGCGCCACAGACAGGCCGAGAACGCCGGCACAGGTCATACCCGGTGTCGTGTCCGCCGCACCGAGGCCCACGGAAGAGAGGCGATACCCCCAGCCGCCGTCCGCGTTCTGCGTCGTCCGATAATGGGCATCTAACAGGGCCAGGGCACGGTCCACCGGTACGCCCTGCCGCCGGCCAACCCAGAGAGCCAGCGATGCGAACTGGGTATTCGAGTGATCGCCGGGACCGCCATTTTCCCCGGTCTGGAGACGAACCTGACGCAGGCGCTGCTGAATCTCCGGTGCCAGGTCGGTCACGCTCCGCGTGCCGGTGGTCGCCGGCGGATTCTTTTGCCGTGGCTTCTGATAATGGGCTTCGAGGCGTTTTACCTCGTCTCCGGACACGGCGCCGAACGAGCACATGTAGGCCCACGCGCCGGTTTCCATCTGGCCGTAGAGCAAACGCACCGTCAAGGCTTCGATCAGGGGGATATCCACCGGCTCGCCGAGACGGTCGAGGAAGAAAATAGCGGTGCAGATGGTATAAACCTGGTTCGTCGTGAGCACATCCTTCCGGACGAACTCGGCCGCTCTCTGGATCGCCGGATCACCCGGAGGGATGTCGCACTCCAGCAAGGTGACGCCGGCGAGGCTGGTCATGCCCGGCGAGTCTGGCCAGGAGCCGTCGGTTTTTTGAAGCGCGAGCAGGCTCTTGATGCCGCGCTCGACGGCTCTGTCGATGGCCTCTTTCTCCGCGCCGCGCAGCGGCGGCGCGGCGAGTACGACGGCCAGAATCCCGATCGCGCGCAGGTTTCTCATGGTGGCCCCTTACGAATGGCGGGCGGAAGCATTCGTACACAATACCTACTCCGCGGTGAAATGCCAAGAAATTCCGGCGACATTGCCGCTCGCGGCTTAGCGGTCAGGCGCCGCTAAGCCGCAAGTGGCAACACTGCCGAATTTCCGCGCGAACGCAGTAACTGGGGATGCTTTCTGAAGACGTGGCAACTTCGGGAGATTGCGGTAGTCCACTCGCGGAGCGAGTGGACTACTCCATGAAGCGTCCTTCAGCGCAGACGGGAAGACTTGCGACCCCGGCGCGGCCGGAGCTTCGCGGGTTTCCTGGGGGCGGCGGCTTCGGCGGGCTGTTGCGCCTGCCAGAGTGCCTGCCACTCACGCAGCGAGTTTTTGAAGGTGGCGACGGGGAGATTGTCCTCGACGGCCGTGAAGGAGGGGGCTTTCGATTCTGTGTCTACCATGTTCTCTTGCCGTTTGTCGGCTCTGGACGAAAGTTGAAGGTTTGTTGTGCTGCGGGAATGTCCCGGAGGTGCGTTCAAGCAGCGATCATTGAACTATACGCCAGGTCCGCGAGAAAGGCAACCCCGGACCGAGACGAGCAGCGCTTGCAGTTCGCCGAGTCCGGCGTCCGGCCATACGGTAACGAAAAGCGTTTGCCCGCCCCTTCTCTGACCTGGCGGCACGATTCATGTCCACTTCGCTCTCCGCACTCACCCCACCCGCCACCGATCCGACCCCTATTTTCGAGTTGTTTCGCGGCAACTACGCTACCGAGTTGCTGACGGCAGCTGTCGCGCACCTCGGCGTCTTCCGCCACTTCCTCGCCGGCCCAATCGGCGAAGCGGACCTGCGCTCGCGGCTAAAGTTGGAGGAACGACCCGCGACGGTACTGTTGACGGCGCTGAAGGCATTCGGCCTGATCGTCGAGGCGGGATTCGGCCGGCTCGACGCCTCGGAACTGGCCCGCGAACACCTGCTGCCCGGCGCCGCCTTTTCCGTGAGCGATTATCTCGGCCTGGCCGCCGACAGCCCCGGCGTAATGGCGCTGGCCGAGCGGCTGCGCAGCAACCGCCCCGCCTCCGCCAAGCCCGAGGAAGGGGCCGCGTTCATCTACCGCGCGGGCCTCGACTCCGCGATGGAACAGGAAGCCGCCGCGCGCAGGCTCACCCTGGCGCTGGCGGGACGTGCCCGCAACGTGGCCCCGCTCGTGGCGCAGAATCTATCGCTGAACGACGCCCACGTTCTGCTTGATGTGGGCGGCGGCACCGGGATCTACGCGATCGCGTGCCTGCAAAAGAACCCGCGCTTGCGCGCCGTCGTCTGGGACCGGCCGGAGGTTTTGAAGGTCGCCGCCGAGATGGCTGCGGCGTACGGCGTCGCCGAGCGCGTGACGCTCCAGCCCGGCGACATGTTCGACGATCCGGTGCCGGACGCGGACGTGGTCCTGCTGTCGAACATCTTGCACGACTGGGACGTGCCGGAGTGCCGCGCGCTGATCGGCCGCTGCGCCGCGGTGCTGCCGTCAGGCGGGCGCCTGGTGATTCACGACGTTTTCCTCAACGACGCCCTCGATGGCCCACTACCGATCGCCCTCTACTCGGCGGCTCTATTCGCGCTGACCGAGGGGCGCGCCTACAGCGCCGGCGAGTATCGGGAATGGCTGCGCGAAGCGCGGCTCGAACCAGGCGAGGTGGGGCCGACACTGATTCATTGCGGCTTGCTTGTGGGGACGAAGGTGTGAGAGAATGGGGGGGGAAAGGAGAGTGTCCCATGCCGTCGCCGTTTCCCGGAATGGACCCGTATCTGGAAGACCCGGATATTTTTCCGAATCTGCATCACGACCTGATCACTTTTATTGAGTTCGCTTTGCAGGAAAGGTTGCCGCCCTCATACTTCGCAGCCGTCGGCACGCGCGACAGGATTGAGATGAATGGGAAGATGATGAAACCGGACTTGGATGTGTTTCAACCGCAATTGGCCGACGACGAACACCACGAAGGATATGTGGACATCATTTCCGGGCGGGACGAGAAAGAGAAAGTCGTGACGAGTGTCGAAGTCCTCAGTCCGTCAAACAAATCGACGAGTGGCGCCGGACTTGAGCAGTACCTGCGCAAACAAGATTCCGTGGTGGAAACGGGAACGAACCTCGTGGAGATCGACCTGCTGCGCGCGGGACAACACACGACCCTCGTTCCGCTCAACCTTCTACGCGCCCGTGGCGGCTTGTTTGACTACCACGTCTGTGTTCGCCGCTTCAATCGACGGGGAGAGTTTCGCGTCTCTCCCATTCGGCTCGCCCAATCTCTTCGGAAGATCACCGTCCCTCTCTTGCCCGAAGACCCACCCGTCGTGATCGATCTGCAAGCGGTCTTCAATCGGGCATACGATAATGGACCTTATCGCCGGCGGATTCATTACGGCCGCGATCGCATCGTCCCGCCGCTAACTCCGGAACAGGCGGCGTGGGCGAACGACCTGGTGCGCCAGAAAGGGCTGCTCACTTCCTGACGCGGTCGTGTTGTCCTTGCGGCTTAGCGGTCAGCGCCGCTAAGCCGCAAGCGGCAAATTCCGACACTCCCCGACGCTCCGGAGGGCGTGGGGCCACGGCGGAGGATCATGAGAAAAGGCGTACCCGTCTCTCCCGGCATCGCCGTCGCCCGCGCTTACTGCGTCGATCCGGCGCTGGCCCGGCGCGAGTTGGCCTACGTCGAGGCCGACGACCTCGCGAACGAAGTGCAACGCTTCGAGCAGGCCTGCGCCGCCGCCGCGCGCGAGCTTGACGCCGCCGTCGCCCGCATGGGCCAGCAGATTGGCGAGGACCAGGCCGGCATCTTCCGCGCCCACCGCGCCCTCCTCCGCGATCCCGGCCTGTTCAACAAGGTCATCTCCGTCATCCACACTCGGCAAGTCGATGCCATCACCGCCCTGAACCTGACCATCGACGAGTACGCCGACCTGTTCAGCAAGTTGTCCGACGGCTACCTGCGCGAGCGCCTTGCCGATCTCCGCGACGTTGCCGACCGCATCGTCTCGCAGCTCTCCGCACGCGCGCCGCTGCCGCTCGTGAAATCGGACGAGCCTGTCATCCTCGTCGCGCCGGAGATCCTGCCCTCGCATGCTCTCACCTTCGACCGCCGACAAATCGCCGGCATTCTGACCGAGGCCGGCGGCGCGACCGGACACGCCGCCATCCTTGCCCGCTCGCTCGGCATTCCTGCCGTTTCCGGCCTCCCTGGCTTGATGAAGGCGGTCCACACCGGCGACCTGATCGCCCTGGACGGCCGCGGCGGACACGTCTACCTGAACCCTGGCCCGGAGGTTGAGGCCGCCTACCGCAAGTTGCAGCGCGAGTACGTCGCCCTGTACGACAGCCTGGCCGAAAATCGCGAGCTGGAGGCGGTCACTCCCGACGGCATCGCCGTGGAGCTGCTGGCCAACGTCAACGGCCCGGCCGACGCTGCCCTGGCCGTTCGCAGCGGCGCCGTCGGCGTTGGCCTGTACCGCACCGAATACCTATTCCTGACACACCCGTCCATTCCGGACGAGGAGGAACAGTTCGCCGCCTACCGCGCGGTGATCGAGGCGTCTCCCAACCGCACCGTCACCATCCGCACCCTGGACCTGGGAGGCGATAAGCAGGTGCCCTACCTCGGCCAGCAGGGTGAAACGAACCCATTCCTTGGGTTTCGCAGTATTCGCCTCGCCGCGGCCTACCCCGAGTTCTTCCAGACGCAGCTGCGAGCCATCCTCCGCGCCGGGCAATACGGCCGTGTCGGCGTGCTCTTCCCGATGATTAGTGCGCTGGAAGAAGTTCAACGGCTCAAGAAAATGGTGCAGCGCACGCGCCTCGGCTTGCAGCGGGCCGGCGTGTCGCATGCGGAGGCGATGCGGTTCGGCGTCATGTTGGAAGTGCCAGCGGCGGCACTGTGCATCGAGGACATTTTGCCGGAGGTCGATTTCGTCAGCATCGGCTCGAACGATTTGATTCAGTACCTGATGGCCGCCGACCGCGACAACCCGCGCGTGGCGCACCTGTGCGAGCCGTTCAACCCGGCCCTGCTGCGGCTGCTGAGCCGGGTCATCCGCGCCTGCAACGAGCAGAACAAGCCAGTGACCCTGTGCGGCGAAATGGCGGCCCGGTCGCGCTGCTTTCTGCCGTTGTTCGGCATGGGCCTGCGCCGCCTGAGCATGAGTCCCGCGTTCGTGCCGTCAATCAAGGAGTTGGTGCGGCGCACGACCCTACCCGTGGCCGAGACCATCGCCCGCCGCGTGTTGACCCTGCGCACCGTCGGCGAAATCCGCGGCTACCTGACGCGCAAAGTGCGCGCCGTCTGGCCGGACGTGAAGATCCTCGATGTGAACCGCTAGGCCGGCTTGCCGTTTCGTGCCGCGCTAACGCTCACCCCTTCTTCTCGCCTTTCTGCACCTCCTGCAAGTACTTCTTGAACGCCTCCGTGTTGTAGGAGATGAACAGGAACGCATGGTGTAGGGCCAGGTAGTGTTCGTTATCCGGATCGTCGTCGTCCTGATATTCTTTGCGCAGCTCGTACAGTTTGGCCATCAGCTGTTCCGCCGTCGGCATCGCTCACCTCCACAAAAGGGTTGACGTATCGAGTTATCATAGTTCTATTGCGTCGGTTTGTTGAATGGCCTGGAGACGTT
>JBBQPD010000024.1:0-17019 GCA_038331535.1 Gemmatales bacterium
GGAGCGTTGCCAGCGCTCCCTGACGGTCGCGGCTCGTAGAATAACTACGCGCTCACTCAAGGCGGCGTCACCTTTTTGTCGCGCAGTTTCACCAGCACTTCCGGCACTTTCTCGTCCGGCCAGTCGTTCTTTTTGTTGTAGCGCAGCGCCTGCACCACCCAGTAGCGCAGCGCGGGCGCCGACCACATTTGCAGGGCGGGCGGCAGCGCGTCGGGTTTGCGGGCTGGCCCCTTGCGCTCCTCCGACCAGAAGGCCACCACGCGCGGGAGCATCTGCCCTTTGGCCAGTTTGTCGAAGCGCTCGTTCGATTCCGCCGGCCGATCCTTCAGCGCCAGCACCACGGCCATGCCCAGCTCGCCGAGAGGACGGTAGGGCGGCGGGTACTTCTCCAGCCGCTCGAAGTGCTTTTCAGCCTCATCGAGGCGGCCGTTCTCGAGGTAGCAGACGCCGAGGTCGCGGCACAGGCGAAAGCCGGTATCGACGTCGCGAGCCGTCTTGTCTTGCGGGTTCAGATACTCCTCGACGGCGGCGCGCAACGCCTGCTCGCGCTTGTGCGACGGCAGGATACCCTCCACCTCGGCGTCGGCGGGATTGAGCGCCGACGTGCCGCTGTTCGTCACCGGTGCCGCGGCGGCGTGGCGGCGCTGCCAGGCGTAACCCGCTCCACACAGGATCGCGAGCAAGACCGAGGCGGCAAAGAGCCAGCCCAGGCGGCGCGCTTTGGTCGGCTTCGGCCGAGTCAGCGGCGCCTCGCCCTGTGCGAGCCGGCCGATTTCGTCCAACAGTTCATTCGCCGTCTGGAAGCGGTCCGCCGGGTCTTTCGCCATCATCTTGTGGATGACGATGCACAGTCCCGCCGGCAGGTCCGGCCGCACGCCGGCGAGCGGCTTCGGTTCTTCCTGGACGTGTTTGAAGGCGACCTCGTAGGGCGTCGCTCCCGTGAAGGGCGGTTCCCCCGCAATCATGTGATAACAGGTGATGCCGAACGAGTAGATGTCCGTGCGATGGTCGATCTCGCCGCCCTCGACCTGCTCCGGACTCATGTACAGCGGCGTGCCGAGCGTGTCGCCGCTTTGGGTCAGGCGCAGCGTGGACGCGGTCGCCTCGCGAAAGCGCGATAGGCCAAAGTCGGCGACTTTTACTTCTTCCTGATCGGTCAGGAGGATGTTTTCCGGCTTGATGTCGCGGTGGACGATGCCCAGCGCGCTGGCCCGTTTCAGCGCCTCGGCCACCTGGCGCATGATGTTCAGGGCGAGGCGCAGGTCGGGCGTCCCTTTGCGTTCGAGGAAGTCGCGCAGGGTACGGCCTTCGACATATTCGAGGGCCATGAAATGGATGCCGTCGGCCTCGCCAATCCAGTAAATCTGGACGATGTTGGCGTGCGTAGCGCGGGCGACCGCCTCGGCCTCTTTTTTGAAGCGCGCCAGCGAGTTGGGGTTGGCCGCCAGCTCCGGCTTGAGCAGCTTGAGGGCGACCTTGCGCCGCAGCGACACCTGCTCCGCGAGGTAAACCTGCCCCATGCCGCCCTGACCGAGCCGGCGCAGGATTTGGAAGTCGCCGAGGGTACGGCCGGTCAGGTCGGCGTCCGGCGCAAGCGCTTTCCCCGGCGTGGACGGCTCGGTCGAATGATCGACGGTCTTATCCATAGTCGGCTCGCGCGGGCCGGACCTCGCGGATTAAACCTGGGAGCGATCACGACTGCAAGTTCTGCAACATTTCCCTGCGGGACACCAGGCGCTGGCCGCGGACCTCGTCGATGTGCAGCGCCTTGAGCAGGCGGCGGCGCAACTCGCTCTGCACCTGTTCGACGGCAGTCGCCGAGGTGCTGGGCAGGATGATGGTGCCGCCGGCGCGGCGGTCGTGTCCGCCGGCGCGGCCGAGCTTGCCGACTACCTGTTTCAGCATCTCGCCGGCGCGGGCGTCCGGCGCCGCCGAGCGCACCGACAGGATGAGCTTGTCCTCGTAGACGCCGGCGCAGACAGCCCAATCGATCTCCTCGAAGCGGATCAGGAAATCGACCACCTCCGCGGCCAGCTCGGGCTGCGGCAGCTCGTTGACCCAGCTAATGATCAGCCGGTCGTAAATGAATGAGCTTTGCAGCGCTTGCAGGGTACACTCGAAGTGGCTCTGCGGCAGCCGGGCGTTGCGGATGCGGGCGAGCAGATCCTTGTCGGCCAGCGGGTACAGATGAAGCAGGGCGTTGTCGTCCAGGGGGCCGGCTTCGCGCGGATAGCCGCTCAGCTCGGTCTCGATGCCGTAGAGCAGACCCGTCGCCAGGCGCGGCGGCAAGGTCAGACTTTGCTCCATCAGGTAGCTGGTGACGATGGAGCAGGTGGCCCCGAGGCTGCGGCGGACGTCCACGAAGGGCACACCCTCCAGGTCGCCCGGCGTGTCGTGGTGATCGACGACGGCGAAGAGCGGCGCCTCGGAATCGAGGTTATGCCGGCCGGTGTTCGGCTGGCTGTCCACCATGACCAGAGCCTCGCCCTCGGACCAGGCGGCCTCTTCGATCGGGACGAGTTCGATATCGAGGAGATCGACCATCGCCCGATTCTCCGCCCGGCTGATGAGGCCGTCGCGGATGAAGCGAGTCGGCTTATCCAACCCGACTTCGACCAGATGAGCCAGGCCCATCATGCTGCCGAGGCTGTCGGGATCGGGATGAACGTGGGTAACGAAGGAGACGCTGGTAGCGTCTTTCAAGGTTGAGAGAAAGCGGTCTGAACGGCGGGTAGTAAGTTGTCGGCCATTCAGGACGCATTCGGCGCTGCGACGCGCCATAAAGTTAGCCTCCAAACGGACTCGGAAACGCCTTCCGTGGCACCCTACCCATCATAGCCGTTGGCCGCCGTGCTGCCAAGCGTGGCTTGCCGCTTGCGGCTTAGCGGACCGGCGCCGCCACGCCGCACGCGGCGACACTACTGCTTACTGAGAAAGAGGATCCGCTTCCACTGGGCGTCGGTCACGGGCACCACGGAGAGACGCGGCAAACGCACCAGATCCCATTCCGCCAGTGTCGCGTCGGCCTTGATCTCCGCCAGCGTCACCGGGCGGGCCAGCTCGCGGACCGGTTCCACGTTCACCGCCACCAGCTTGGCGTCGTCGGCTTCGGGGTCCGGTTGGGGATCGCTGACTACCCGCATGACGCCGACCACGGCCTTCACCTTGCCGGTGTGGTAGAAGAAGACTTCATCGCCGATCCGCACGCGCCGCAGGTTTTGCAGAGCGTGATTGTTCGACACCCCGCCCCAGAGCGTCCGACCGTCGCGCTCCAGGTCGGCGAAGCGGTAGTGGTCCGGCTCCTCCTTGAACAGCCATCGGGCCATCGCTGCTCCCTTGCTTGCGCTGCGGGCTAGATTAGCATGCAGGATCAGGTTTGAAACCATCTCCGCCACACTCCGAGTACCTCCGCCACAGGTGGCGGACATACTTGTCAACGTAAGTCTCTGCCTTTTATGGTTATGCGACAGGTGCCGCGCATGTCCGCCACGCCCACACACCGTCTGACTCTCCCGCCGAACTACCCAGAAAATCGATTCTTTTCCCCGGAATTCCTCTCCCCCCAACCTACCCGACCACGACAAACTCTCCAGGCCGCAAGGTTTACCCGGAAAAAAAGCGATTGTCTTCCGCTTTGTCGTTGGTCGGCGCAAGTTGCGGCTCAGTCGCCGTACAATCCTGGAGCGGGCGTCGGTCCCGGCTCAACACCTCTTGAGATCGCACCTTTGGTTCCGGGGCCGACGCCGCGTTTTGTCGCCGCCCCATTTCACGCCGCCAAGGGACAGAACGTGAAAACCAACTCTATTCGTCTGCATGACTTCAATTCTCGTGCCCAATCCGTCGATTCGTCGGCTGAGGGTTGCGTTCCTGTTGGCGTCTCCAGGGCAGAGGCGTGTCAACCGGATCAACCGTTGCCGGTGCGTCCCACGGTCGTCAGCATGGAACGCTGGCTCGACCTGAACGCCTGAACCGTAAGGATTTCCTCGAACGCGAGTTGATCCTAACCCCTCGGGACTCGGTTCGCAAGGGTCAGCGCTCCGATCCACGTTCGGCCCACGCTTTCGCCCTGAGACGCTGCGGGTCGGTCAATCTGCGCGGGGGCTGCGTCGAGACACCGTCCAGGCGCAGCGCCTCCCGCGCCTCCTCCCGGCAGCCCTGGTGGTCACTGGCCTGGTCCAGTGCCTCCGCCAGCTGGAAGCGCAGCGGGGCGTCGGTGGGGTCGAGTGTAACGGCTTTGCGGAGTGTATCGGCCGCGTATCGGAGGTGTCCTTCCTCCCGAGTGCGCGACGCGGTCTCGTTCTTTTCGTCTTTCTTTTCCTGTTCTTCCAATTCGTAAATCGTCAGGTTCAGAGCGGCCTTGAACGCCGCGCGTGCCTGGCGCGCCGCCTCTTTCCTGCGGCCGGCAACCTCCGCCGAGATTCGGCTATACCGGGCGAAGGTCTGCCACAGCTGCACTTCCGCCAGAAGCAGCTCGACGCTGTTGGGATCGAGCTTCACCGCCTGGTCCAGCGCGCCCCCCGCGTGTTCTCCGTCTTCGCTCCGGTGGCGGAACTCCCAGTACTGTCCGTACCACAAGCCCAGCTGCATCCAGACGCGCGGATTGTCCGGATCGACCAACCCGGCCTCGTGCAGCTTGACGAGAATTTTGTCTTCCAGGTGTTTGGGTGCTTTGGCGGCCCAGTCGCGCAGCTCGTTCCGCTTGGCGCTGAGCATGACCGCACCGGCCATGCTCGTTTCGGGTGTGCCGGTCGCGCCCAGGCCGATGTGTCCGGCGCAGAAAATCGGCAGGTAGATGCGGTCGGACTGGAGGGCGAGACCGTTCTTCTCCGCCTCGCGCAGCAAGCCCAGCGCGACGCTGACGGGATACAGACAGTAGACGACGTAGAGCAGGGCGACCGCCCCCAGGACGGGGATAGGCAGGCCGAGGCTCGGCAGCGGCGCGTCGGCGAAGACGCGCGGCGCGATCGGCAAGCACGCCAGGAGGAGCGCGACGGCGACCCAGAGCGGGCCGGCGACGGACGGATAGCCGATGCCGCCGGAGACGCCGAGATTGAGCAATAGAGCGGCGATCCCGGCCGTCAGGGCAACGACGCGCTGGCGGTCGGTCCAGGCGATGCGGTCGAACAGCACGAAGGCCAGCAGCCAGACGACCGACCGCGCCGCCGACGCAAGGCCGTCTTGCAAGATGAGGTCGGGGTTGGCCAGCGTCGTCATGCGCAGGGCGCAGGCGAGCAGCAGGCCGAGCACGCCGCCGACGTAGTATTCCCAGCGGCCATTCGCCGCTTGCGGCTTGGCGCCGTCCCCCGCTAAGCCGCAAGCGGCGAAATTCCGGCGCACGGCCACGACCACCGCCGCCAGCGCCGTCAGCACGGCCAGGAGGACGAAGAGGCCGCCGGTCGCCCAGAGTTCGAGGACGAAGTTGTGCGGATCCTTGATCTTCTCGCCGGCCGTCTCGGCCATGTAGCGCGGATAGTAGCCGCCGAAGTTGCCGGGGCCGACGCCCAGCCAGGGACGGTCGCCGATCATCTTCGCCGTCGCCCGCCAGTAGTCGATGCGGGCGGCCATCGTGCCGGTGTCCTTGCCAACGCCGCGGCTGAGTAAGCCCGAGCGCCAGATCAGTACCGCCGCGACGCCGACGGCCGCCGCGATGCCGAACGTGAGCGCCTTGCGCGCCAGCAGCTCCCGGCGCCAGTAGAGCGCCGCCAGCCCGCTGCCGACAGCTGCCAGGGCCAGGATGCCGCCGCGGCTGTGCGTCACCCACAGGCCGGCCAGGCCGAGCAGTGCCGTCGTCACCGCGAGTCGCGTTACCCCAGCGCCGACGCCGCCGAGGAGACAGACGCCGGCCGCGCCGATCAGGCCCGGCAACATCAGCACCATGTAGCCGGCGAAACTGTTCGGGTGGGCGAACGTGCTGTAAGCGTGGCCGTCCTGTACCCGCTTGTACAACACGTCGAACGTGGCGTCGTCGAACTGCATACCCTGGGCGCTAAACTTCTCCCGCAAATTCTCTTCCGTGAGGTTCTGGTAGGTCGGCACTTCGACCACCGCCTGGTACAGACCGTACGTCGCTATCATGATGCCGCTGGCGAGAAAGACCGCGAACAGGCCGTGGCGCGCGTCCGGCGTGGCGGCGAGATGGCGCACGACCACGAAAGAGACGAGCAGGACGAGCCACTCCCAGGCGATGATGTGCGCCGGATGCTTGTTGGCGGCCGTTTCAGCGCTGACGAAGAAGAGGACGACGCCGACGCCGAGGGCCGCCTCGACGACGCCGACATACCATTCGCCGCGGCGGCCCAGCAGGCGCCACACCGCCCAGCCGACGCCGGCCAGCAGCCACAAGAACGACAGCACCATCGACGTGTTGTCGGACTTGGCGCTGGACAGGCCGGGGTCTTCGCCGAGCACGAGCGGCCGGGCGACGATGAGCGCGGTGACCAGCACGAGCAGGGTGCGCCGCAACACCTCGACCGGCGAATCGGCCGCGACGCCGGCAATGGGCGCCGGCACGGCGTGGGAGGATAACGCCGCGCCTTTGTTTTTACGTCGGCGGCTCGTAGCTGGACTCCTTCGGCGAAAACAGGGACGCCGAGGCGCGCGGAAGCACACGCGGCCCGGCATCGTCCGTTCTTAGCCGGGTGATCGAACGACGGCAAGTGGCCGGCGATGCACCAACCAGGAACGAAGAAGAAATGAGCCACAGATGAACACAGATAATTGCAAGTCAGAGGATTCAAAGTTCAACGAGCCACTTTTCCCCTATTTTTCATCTGTGTTCATCTGTGGCTAATTTTTGGGCCGCGTGAGCCGTTCCAATGATGCCCGTGCCTCGCGTGTTCGCAAGGCGTCCGCCGGGGCGGAAGTGTTGCCTTCGTTTATTGATCTTCCGGTTGACGGCATCATGCGGCTGAAGACAAGCTGACGATCAAAAGCTGATAGCTGTCAGCTAACAGCTATCAGCTCTTTCTCGAACCAAATTGCTGCTGGGTACGAGCGGACAGCCGACATCCATGGGGCGGACAACCTGAAGGTCAATAGACAGAAGACGTGGTCCGCCGCACCGACAACCATTCGACGATGGCGAACGCACTCCACCATAACACCAGCTGTCCGCCCGCCAGCCACGCCGCCGCTGGTGTTCTCACGAGCAGCAGCACCAGCCCTGTGGCGCCGCTCGCCAAGCCGAGCAGGTAGATGACGCCGACCGCCGCCGGTTTGCTCAGGCCGCGTTCGACGAGCCGGTGCGACAGATGTTGCTTGTCCGCGTGAAACGGGCTATGCCCCTGCTTTAGCCGCAGGAAGATGACCGAGGCCATGTCGTAACATGGCACGGCACAGATGGCGAGCGGCACCGCCCATATCCAGGACGGAGCCGACACCGCGGAACTCCTTGTCAGCTCCGATGTCATCGATGTCATCGATTCGAGCCCTCTGGAAGATAGGGGGAAGTCGCGTGAAACGTGGACGAGCTGAGCGCCGCCGAGGCCGAGGAAAAAGCCGAGAAACGTACTGCCGCCATCGCCCATAAAGATCCGCGCTGGCGGCCGATTGAACCACAGGAAGCCGAGCAACGCGCCCATGAGTAGCAGATACGGCACGACCTCCTGCGGGCGACTATAGGCCGGTGGCAGCGGCGCTATCAGCCACCAGGCGATGCACAAGCATCCCGCGGCGATCCAGGCGACGCCGGCGGACAGGGCGTCCATGTTGTCGAGCATGTTAAAGGCGTTGGTCATGGCGACGACCCAGAGTACCGCCCCGACTTGCTGCGGCCAACCGGCATTGTAAAGGCATTCGTGTACAGCGAGCCCGGCGACCAACGTCTGCGTTCCCAGACGAACCTGCCACGGTAGGGAATACCAGTCATCGAGCAAGCCGAGAACGACAATAAGCAGCGAGAAGACGAGGGCTGGCTCGACGGTCCAATGGCCCCAGTGCCACGAGAAAAGTTCGGGGAAGAACACTCGCGCGACGACCGTCGCCGTGAAGATCGCCAGACCGCCGCCGCGCGGCGTCGGCGTGGTGTGGACCTTGCGTTCGGAAGGTTGGTCCATCAGGCCGAGCCGCGGGGACAGGCGAATCAGCACGGCGGTGCCGAGCAGCGCGAGCACGAACGGCACGGCGAAACCCGCGAGCAAGACCTGAGCGGTCACTCTCGTCCCTCCGCGCGCCATTCACCCAGCCGCAGTCGATAAAAGTCGCGCGCCTCCTTGAGGAAGTCGCGCACGGCCGGCTCGCGGTAATCGGCGTAGGTCCACGGCCACGGCTCGAAGGCGCCGGCCTCGAAGCGCAGCGTCACCTCGGCGAAGATGCCGTCACGCAGATAGACGCGATGCGATTGGTCCTTCGTCGTCGCCAGCAGGAACTTGCCGAGCATGAGGACGCCCGGATCGAGGTTGAGCGGCCGGACCTCGCCGAATGTGCCGGACGCGGCCAGCTCGGCTTCGAGGGCGTTGGTGTGCCGTTTCACCGCCGGCAGGCAGTCGGCGTCCACGAGGTCGCGAAAGACGAGGAGCTGTTTCGTGAGGCCCGGCCCCATCGTCGGCTCGTAATACGTCGTATAGGTAAACGCGAATGGCGCGCCTGCCAGGGCGACGGGGCCGTAGGTCTCTTCGAGAAGTTCGCGGCCCCAGCGCAGCGCCTCGGCGTGTCGGCCGAAGGCGGCGACGACGAGCAGTACCGGTAGGTGGGAACGCGGCTCGTAGGACTCTTATTTCCCGAACGGGAAGCGTCCGCCCTCGGGGCTGGGCTTCACCTGCTCCCGCTTCAGCTTCGGCGTTTTGGCGTAGGGGTTGTAGAGCGGATCGCCCACGAGGACCGTCATCCAGCTCGTCAGTACGTTGGTTCGCCAGTAGCACTCGACCAGCGTGAATTCGCCGGTCGCCAGGGTGCCGAAGAACTCCGCCGGCTTGGGAAAGCCGATGGTGTACGGCTCCGCGACCGGGCCGAGCGTCGCCACGGCGCCGGCCTCCAGCAGGTTCTTGCACCAGTAGGTCGCGTTGGGGTTGCGCAGCGACACCGCCTCCGAACTGGCGATATGATACGCCACCGCCCCCGGCACGAAACGGCAGCAATCGACGAACTTGGCGTGCGAGTACCAGCCGCAGTACAGGGCGCATTCGGTGCAGGTTCCCGGCGCGAACAGCTCCGGCTTGTCATCCAGCACAACTGGCAATTTCGCGGTCTTTTCCAGCAGGCGGGCCGCCTCGCGCAGCGACTCGTCGTAACCGCCGTAGCCCCAGCCGGGTTCGCCCTTCGGGTCGTATTTGATGCCGCGGGCGTCGAAGTACGCTTTACCAGCCAACCCCTTTGCCTCGACCTCGATCGACTGATCGACGATCCGTTTTACCAGGGCCGGGCTGGTGCCGTCGAGGCGGCAGGTCATCAGCAGCGGCCTGGCTCTGCGTGTCGCGTCCGGCACCTGGAAGTAAAACGTGTTGAGCTGCCAGCGGCGCAGCTCGTACTGGTCCTGCCAGAGCAGGGACAGCTCGCTGTCAACCGCCGCCTGGCTCTCGGCATAAGTCAAGTGTTTGCGGCGCTCTTCCAGCGGAGCGAGCTTCTTCGCCGCGTCGTCGCGCTCCTTGCGCTGCGCCGGCAGCTCCTTTGCTGCGTCGCCCTGCGGTTCCTGCTTCGCCTTCTCTTCGAGGATCTTGATCTCGTTGTCCAACTCGCGCTGCCGTTTCTGGTGCGGCTCCATCTCCGCGCGCAGCTTGTCCAGCGCGGCCTTCTCTTCCGCATTCAGCTCCGGCACGCCGACGCGCAACGGCACGCCGTAGATCGTCAGCAGCACCTTGACCTTGTCGCGCTTATCCTTGAGCATTTCCCGCAGCGGAGCGACGAGCTTTTCATCGTAGTCGCGACGGTTGACGTCCTCGCCCTTGGGCAGATCGAGAGCGAGAATATGATCGACCGGCACGCCGCGCTTGCGGCAATAATGCTCGGCGATCTCCTTCGACTCGGGGACGTTCTTGTTGACGACGAGGTAGACGTCCTCCGGACCCAGCGCCGCCGCGGGGCCGATCAGGGACAGCAGCAACAGACAGGTACAGACAACGTGTAGCGGTTTCATGGCGGAAGGGAGCAGAGTGAATGACCGAAAGGGAGAACCTCGGAGCTGGCAGCGTGTTTACGTTTCGCGCGGTCCGCGCGAAACGTAAACACGCTGGGCGCCCTTCACGGCGACGGCAGGCGGTTGCGTTCGTCGTCGAGAGTCCGGCGCAACGGCCCTTGGACCCTTTCGAGGCTGGCATTGACCGCCGTCCGCGACGGCAAGCCGCGCCGCTCCAGCGCCGCTCCGTCGGTGAAATTTTGGACGGCGTCCTTCTTCTTGCCCTGGCCCAGCTGCGCCAGGCCGAGGAAGTAGTAGTAGCGTGCGTTCTCGTCGTCGCCATCGACGGCGTCCACGGCGGCCTGAAGATGCTTCTCCGCCACGGCGAATTCACCGGCGAAATACGAGCGCAGGCCATTGCCGAAGTGGTTCTCGCCCTCCAACGGGTTGGAGGTCGGGTTGACGCGCGGGGCGAGACGCGGGTGCTGGTTGATGAGCTTCATCAGCGTCGAGCTATACTCGGCGCGCATCTTCTGGCCCTTCTGCAAGCCCTCCGCGTACATGCGCAGCGCTTCCGTGTAGCGGCCCTTGATCGCCAGCGCCTGTGCCTTGGCATCCCATGACGAGTTCGGATCGGCCAGGATTTTATCGGCCAGATCCTCCGCCACCGTCGTATCGGGAAGGGGGGCCGCGGGCGGCGCCGGTTGCAGCAGCACCGTCAGCAGCACCAGGGCGAGACGCTGTTCCTCCGCAGGCTCCAGAGCCAGGAGGTCGGCCTCCTCACGGTCGAGTTGGCCGACCTTCTTCTCGTCCTCCACCGGCTTCGGCTCGGCGGCCCGGCGCGTCCGCGGCGCGATCAGGGCGCGAGCCTTGGCGACCTTGTAACGCGAGCCTTCCGCGTCGTTGGCCTTGTGCAGATCGACCGCCTTGCTGTACTCGACCAGGGCGATGTCCAAATCGCGCAGCTCCTCGCGAATCCGGCCCAGGGCGTAGTGGGCGGCGGCCACTTCGCCGGCTTCCTTTGCGTCGGCCAGCGCCTGCTTGACCATGTCGTCCGTCATCTCCAAAGTCCGGCCGCCGGCCATCGCGATTTCCAGCCGCAGCAGGCTGCGCTGGGCGAGCAGGCGTCCCTTCTGCTCCGGCGTCGCGGCGGCCAACATGCGGTCGAGCAGCTGGATCGCCTTGTCGGGGTAGTTGTGCTCGGCCAGGTCCGACGCGGCCTTACCGTAGAACGCGACCACGTCCTTGACTTCCAGCAGCGCCTGGGCGACGGTCCCACTCCACGGTTCTTCCTTCGGCAGATCCTTCTCGGCTTCCTTGAGCTTCGCCTCGGCCTCGGCGAACATGCCCAGGTTCCGCAGGGCCAACCCTTGCAGCGCCCTGGCCTTCGCCTCGTCTTCCTTCTTCTTGTCGGCGGCGGCCAGCACGCGCTCGGCGTCCGATTGCGCACCCTTGACGAACTCCTTGTTGTCGCGAATCTCCAGCAGCGGCAGCCACAGCGACAGCATCTCGGCCGGCGTGTGCCGGGCCTTCAGCTCGGTCGTCAGGCCAGAAACCTCGTCCTTGTGCGCCGTGTTCAGTTTCTCGACCGCGGTCTTGTGGGCGGCGTTCAGGTCGGTGACTTCCGTCTTGTGCTTCTTGTCCTGGTCGGCCAGCTCATCGACGCGGCGTTTCTCCAGGTCGGTCAGCTGCTTCGCCTGCGCCGCGGTCTTCGCCGTCAGGTCGCTGTTGTCGCGGATGATTTTGACCTTGGCCTCGTCGCCCGCGTTCATCTCGATGAGCTTTTTGGTTTGCTGCAAGACCATGGCGGCCTTTGCGTCTTCCTTGGCCAGGAACTTGCCTTTTACCAGTGCGTCGGCCACATCTTCGACGAACGTATTGGCGGCCTTCAGATCCATTTCAGTCTTGGCGAGCTTGTCGTTCAGGACGGGGATGGTCTTCCATTCGGTCACCAGCTTGTTCAAGCCGCCCTCGACGTCCTCGCGTTTCTCGACCTTCTCGACGATCTTGTCATCCTTGAGCTTGTCGCCGATCTTCTTGAGCAAGGCGCCGTCGGCCACCAGCTCGGCGACGCGCGTCTTCACTTCGTCGAGCTTCTTGTCCGCATCGACGGCCTTGGCGACTTCGGCGAGCAGCTTGCGCTCTTCGAGCAATTGTTCCAGACCGCCTTTGTCCTTGAGGAAGGCGGCGACGGCCTCGTCGATCTTGTCGGCGTCCTTGACGTCCAACTTCTTGGCCAGGTCTTCCCGCAGTTTGAGCAGGTCGCCGACGCCCTTGGACAGATCCTCCGCCTTGGCGATGATCTTCTGTTCGATCAGCTTGTCGATCAGCTCCTTCGGTGCGGCCCGGCCGGCAGCATCGACGATCGTCTTTTCGATGCCGTCCTTGTACTTCTCTTGTAGCGCCCAGTAGGTCGTCAGCTCCTCGACGCATTTCAGGAAGATCACTTCCGTCGGGTCGCTATCGGGGTTTTGCTGCTTGCCCAGGCGAAGGAGGCGGCCCTTCTTGTGTTTGGCGGCGGCGTCCTTCAGGCCCTCCAGGGCGACGGAGAACTTCTTTTCGTTCGCCGCCTTGACCGCCCGCCAGAAGGCGTAGCCGGCCTCCTCGTCCTGCGGGGCGGCGTCATCCGCTGCGAAAACGAGCGCAGTCAGCAGAGCCAGCCGCAGGTCCAGCTCGCGGGCCGGCAAGGCGGCGGCCTTTTTATCCAGGTCGAGGCGGTCCAGGGCGGCCTGGAAACGCTTCTTGCCGGCGGCGTCGGCCTTGTCCAGGCCGGCCTGGTAGCTCGCCTTCGCCTTGTCCATGTCGCCGGCCAACTCGTAGATCTGGCCGAGCTGGAAGTAGGCGTCCGGCGTCTTGGCCGCCTCCAGCTTCTCGATGGCGGTCTTGGCGCCCTCGACATTCAGCTTCGGCCCGTCGTTGCCCGCGGCCCTGGCGGTCGCTTCGGCGTACTCGCGGAAGGCGATCTGACCCAGGAGCAGGTTCTTCTTGTCGTTGTCCTCGACCGTCTCGGCGGCCTCGCGCGCCGACTTGTGGTCGCCGCGGGCCATCAGGTCTTCGGCCGAGGGCTTGCCGCCTTGATCGACCTTGCTGCCCGGATTCACCGGCCCGGTCTGGGTCTTCTCGGTGCCGAGCTTCTGGCGCAGCGACTTCACCGGTTCATCGACGACGCCGAACAGGATCAGGCCGGCGCAGGCGCCGGCGCCGACCAATGTGCCCAGCACCGTGCCGCCAACCCAGGCGCCGCCGCGGCCCTTCTGCTTGGCTACCTTCGGGGGGCGCGGCCTCCGCTCTTCCTCCTCGTCCTCCGTCGCCACGATTTCGTCGTCGACGACGGCTTCCTCGTCGGACATCACCACGCCGCTCGTCGTGCCTTCAAGGTCGGCGGTTGGGTCCATCACCACATCGTCGCCGAACGCGACGGTCGAACCGCCGTCGTGGGCGGAGGCCGTGTGTTCGAGCGCCTCGAAATCGATCTCGGCCTCATCGACGACTTCCGGCGCCACTTCCGCGACGCCGGAGGGTTCGCCGAGGTCGATGTCGCCGTGTGAATGGGCCTTGCCCGCCGTGCGCTGCGAGGGCGAAGCGGCCTGTTCGAGGGCGGCCAAATCCATGTCGGCCACGTCGTCGCCGGCCTTGGAAGCACTGGGCAGGACGGGCATGTCCGGCATGCTGCCCAGGTCGATCGCCGAAGAGTTGGAGGCGACGGTGACTTCTTCCTCCACCTCGCCGCCCAGGATCACGTCGCCGTCCTCGGCGATTACGGCGGACTCGGACGGGGTGTAGAAGTCGTCCGTTTCGGCGAGCGGCTCCGGAGTCAGGATCACGCGCGTCGGCTCTTTCTCACGGCCGTGCGGCAGCTTCTTGTGGCTGTCGGAACCGATGGTCACCTCGGAATCGGCAAGCTCCATGCCCGGCAAGGCCAGGGTGCCGTCGACGCCCGACTCGACCGCCTCGGCGATGAAGTCGCGGCCGGACGCGCCCGCTTCCGCCACTTCCGCCTCCATCACGTCGCCGGTCAGGTCGTGCTCGGAGACGATGATCTCGGACGACGGCACCGCCGGCGGGACGGAAACGTCGGACTCCACGACCTCCACCGCGACTTCCGACAGATCGACGGAGGAACCAGACACGACGGATTCGTCGCCCAGCTCCAGCACTTCGTCCTCGTCAACTTCCGCGACCGTGGCTTCCTCGGCGATGTCGGCGAAATCGACGACCTCGGCCATGACGCCGCTGTCCGCCGCCGCGACTTCGGCGAAGAGCGCGCCGTCCTCGTCCACGACTTCGGGGATGACGCCGCTCAGGTCGGCGCCGGACTGGCCGACCACGACCGACTCGGCCCCCAACTCGACCACGTCGTGGAGATGACGGCCCGAATCCAACTCCATCTTCGGGGCGGACGGCAGCTCCGGCAGGGCGGCGTGCGCCTCCGTGTCGACGAACATCGATTCGGGGGTGAAGACCTTGTCCTCAACCATTTCTTCGGGGAAAGCGAAGGCTGCCTCTTCCGCAATGGCCATCTCGGAAATGGGCGGCGGCGTGTCCGCTACGGCGAACGCCTGGTGATACACCTCGGGAACCGCGGCTTCCGCTTCCACGGCGGCCGGCGCTTCGTGGCCAGACTGGAAGAGCGTGGGTTCGTCCTCTTCCTCGACGAAGATCGCCTCTTCGGCACTAATGCCCAATTCTTCCGGCGAGACGTGCAGCGTCGCCTCCTCCACGTGGTGAGCCAGCTCCTGCGGGGTGGCGTGCAACGTCGCCTCCGCCGAGTGAGCCAGCCCCTCCGGCGCGGGCGGGATCGCCGCCTCAGCGGAGTGCATCAACTCTTCCGCGGAGACGTGGAGCGTTTCATCAGCCTGGAACTGCGCGTACGCCAGCTCTTCCGCCGACGCGTGCGCGGTCGCCTCGGCTTCGGGCACCACCTTTTCCTGGTGTGCGTGCAGCGTCGCTTCCGCCGCGGGGAGGGCTGCCCCGGGGAAGAGAATGTCCACATCGGAGACGGCGTCGAAGGAAGCCGGTTCCGCGGGCGGCGGCGGCACGTCTTCCACCAGGGACGACCAATCGACGACGGAGATGCCGCTCTGGGAAGCCGGCACAGCCGGGTGGAGCGGGTCGAGACCGCCGACTGGCTGCCCCAGGTCGATGGAGGAGTCTTCGACCGGGTCGTGCGGGACGTCGGCGTCGTGGTGGCCGTGCGGGTCCACCGGCTTGGCGTGCGGATCGGGTTTCTTGGAGTGATCGGAGGGGGTCGTCATACGAAGTCTACTCCGGTATCGAGGGCCACTCGGGCTTCGACGGCGAATAGGAAAATAGGTGCGGTCCGTGGCACACTGACCGGAAACGGGGTCGAGGGACGGACCTGCCGGCGTCTAGTCCTTGATGCGCTCCCTCTATTTTCTTCGGTAAACGTCTCGGAGGCAACCTCTTTCTGATCTTTCCCCGCTTTCCCGCCCGGAGAAGCCGGCGCAGGCTTTGTGACCGCTACAACCGGCCGTGTCCGCGACTTGCCGTTTCGCGCGAGATTCGCGCGAAACTCCGTGCGAAACGGCAAGCCGCGAAGGCGGTTCCCTTTGGGGCGGCTTCGTGGTAGATTCATGGCGCCGCCCGACAACGGGAAACCAACCATGCAGCGCATCCTTCTCTTGCTGACCGTCGCCCTGCTAACCTCCGACGCGTCGGGCCAGCCGGCAAAGCCGAAGCCCGACGTTGCCGAAGTGAAATACGGCCCGCACGAACGCAACGTCCTCGACCTGTGGCAGGCCAAAGGCGACGGGCCGCGGCCGGTCGTAGTTTTTATTCACGGCGGCGGCTTTCGGGCCGGCAACAAGGAACAACTCGGCGCCGACCTGTTGAAACGCTGTCTCGACGCCGGCATCTCCGTCGCCGCCATCAACTATCGTCTCACGGATACCGCCCCCTTCCCCGCGGCCTTCCTGGACAGCGCCCGCGCCGTCCAGTTGCTGCGCTCCAAGGCGAAAGAATGGAACCTCGACCCGAAGCGCGTCGCCGCGACCGGCAGTTCCGCGGGAGCGGGCACGGCGCTGTGGATCGGGTTTCACGACGACCTGGCCGATCCGAACAGCGCCGACCCCATCGCCCGGCAATCGACGCGGCTGACGTGCATGGCGGTGCAGGGGGCGCAGACGACTTACGATCCGCGCGTCATCAAAGACCTGATCGGCGGCCGGGCGCACGAACACCCGGCGCTGCTGCCGTTCTATGGCATCAAGGCCGACGAGGCCGACACGCCCAAGGCGCACGAGATGTACGAGAAAGCGTCGCCGATCAACTACCTGACGAAAGACGACCCGCCGGTGTTTCTGTTCTACTCCGAGCCGAAAGGCCCGCTGCCGGCGGACGCGAAGCCGGGGCAGGGCATTCATCACCCGAAGTTCGGCGTGCTGCTCAAGGAGAAGATGACGCCGCTGAGCATCGAATGCGTCGTGCGCCATCGCGACGACTACCCCGACAAGGGGATGGCGACCGACTTGAACCGCGAGATGGTCGAGTTTTTTGTGAAACACTTCAAGGCGGTGAAGTAAGGCGCTGCGTCACGAGACGTGCTTGGGGTTTTCGCGCAAAACGGCAAGCACGTGTCATGGCTCCATGAAACAGAGCTTTCCCATGATCCGCCTCCGTTCGCTCCTCGCCGCGGCGCTGCCGTCCGTCCTGTTCGCCGCCGTAGTCGTATTGAAGTAGCGCGCCTATTTCGCTCTGGATGCAGTTGAAATCAACGGCTCGACCGCGGTGACGTGCAACAGGGAGCAGATCTTGAAGCGCTCCGGAATGCCATCGTCCCCCACATCCACGCCGACAAAAATGTCTGTACGAGTCAACCTCGCCATATCGGGATGGCGCACTTGGTACGACTGTCCGCTCGACATCACGAGTCGGAACGGCTGGAATGGCTGTTGTTTCAGCAAATCGCGAAAGTCTTGCACGGTCATGGTCCTTACCCTCGACGAGCCGCG
>JBBQPD010000025.1:0-16616 GCA_038331535.1 Gemmatales bacterium
GTGAACGCGTTGTTGGACGGGGTGTTTCACGCGCCGCACCTCGACGCGCTGCGGATCGTCATCGCACACCTCGGTGTGGCTGATGTGCGCGCCTTCGGCCTGGCGTGGGAAGATTGCGAACAGATGCTTCGGCAGCTTGGCTATTCGGCCCACGTGGACATTGTGATGGCTTGAAGCGGAGGTAGCCATGTTTCAGTGTCACGTTTGCGGTAACACGATTGCCAAAACCGCCTTGGTGAGCGAGGTGTTCACGGTGGGGGATCGGCGCGTGCTCGTGGAACAAATCCCGGCCCAAGTCTGCGAGCGGTGCGGCGAGAGCGTGTTTTCGCGCGAGACCACGGAGAAGATCCGCCAGCTTGTACATGGAGCTGCGCGGCCGGCCAAGACGGTGCCGCTGGACGTGTTTGCTTTGACGTGAGAGGGGGACGTGACGATGGGCGGCATTGGCGCATGTCTGGCGGAACACGCGTTTGACCACCTCTTCATCGAGTGCCTGGGCTGGGACCGGGTTCGCAGCACCGCGACCGTCACGCACCGCGCTGTCACCCTGAACCTGACAGCCGTGGCCCAGAAACGGGGCCTCACGGTGTTTATCTGCCCCACGCACCGCACCGTCCTTGCCAATCGCCGTCTGCTCCGCGACATTCAGTGTCAGCTCCGCAAGTCCTACCATGAGCACATCCTGATTTACTCGTGCGAGACGCCGCGCAAGCAGGTCTGGCAATGGGCGACCACGATGGCCGGTGGCCGGCAGATTCTGCACCGGGAACACCCGTTCTTCTCGGACGACCCTCCGCAGCGTCTACTCCATCGGATCGAAGGGCTTTCGGTGAGCATGCAGGAGGAAGAACGGACGACGCTTCCCGACGTGCTCAACCGCGTACGCACCGCGCTACTTCCCGATAGCGAGCTAAACCTGTTCGCCAAGTATCCCTCCTATGCCGCGGAAAGTGATCGTCTGGCGATGGCCATGAAACGCAGGGAACCGGGCTCACTCCAGGCGTTCGTCACATTTCACATCCCCCTGGCTCGTCATTCGTCGCGAATGCTCATTCGTTGGTTCCACATGGACCCGGAAGACGCCGAACAGACCGCAGTCATCGGCTTGCTGGAAGCTGCGCGTCGCTTTGACCCCGACCGAGGGTTTCAGTTCTCAACCTACGCTGGCTATTGGATTCGCAATGCCTGCCAGCGCTTCGGAATGAAATGGGGGATGCCGATTCATGTGCCGGTGCATTATTTCTGGGCCTGCTACAAGCTGGCGTTTACCGAGACGCGCCTGATCGCTACTTATGGCGAACACGATGCCCGCGAGCACTTTGAACGGGAAATGAAAATCGCCGGGGTTTCACCGAAGCAATGGCGGCATTTTAGCGTCGCTCGTCATCTCAGTTGCTTCTCCGAGATGGATAAGCGAGAACGAAATAAATTGGATAAGCCGGATGAGTCGTCCCCGGCCGCAGAGGAAAAGCGCCCCGGCGGGGACGACATCGAGCGCGCCTTGCAATCGCTACATCCGCGTCAGACAAAGATTCTCAAGTTGCGCTACGGGATCGGCCGCCCGGAACACACGCTACAAGAGGTGGCTGACCTACTCGGCCTGACTCGCGAACGCATCCGCCAAATCCAAGCCAAGGCCGAGCAGAAGCTCATTCAAATACTGCGACGAACCGATCAGACCGGCGAGTATGGCGAAGAAGCCGACGAACCTGAGAGTGACTTAGTGGAGACACAACCATGACGATCCCTATGTCGGCTCGCCTCGCGTGGCACATGGATGGTTGGAACGGCCACGTTTGCCAGAACCCGGAGGCCAACACGTACTGTGTGGGTTCACATTCGTATCCCGGCGAGATGATCGCTGAGCGGCGCAGTCTGCCTTTGGAGATGGCCGACGCCGGCAAGTGCTGCACCAAGATCAAGCACATTCCAGCCTGCGGTTACAGCATCAATGCTTTCGGCAGCAAAAAGATCACGGCCTTCGCGGCGCCGCCAGCTTGGTGGAATGACGAAGCGGCGAGAGAAGAATGGGATCTGCCACCGGCGACAATGTGCGTTTGGCCGTACGAACAGATGTACGGACCGAAGGTCACGAACCCGGATGGCAAATTCAACTACGAGAAGCGATTGGCGTTCTCCAGGCAGTACTTTGCCCAGTTCACACCAGGCCAAAGTCTGGTGTTTTATTACGCAAATTACAGCAATCCGCTCAATCAAGAGGAGCAACGATACGCCATCGTCGGCTTGTCGCGAATCAAGTCGATTGGAAAAATCCGCTTTTTCAATCGCGCTTCCCAAGCCAATAAGGACAAGTATGCTGGCGGCTTTGTGTGGCAATGCGACATCACTTCTCATTATCCGGATCAAGGGTTGCGTCTGCCATACCATCGGTATCTCAACAAGCCGGATGTCCTGGAGCAATTCGCCTTCTACTCTGAGATAGCAAGCTCGCTTTCGACCGAGATAAACCATACGAGGCGTGGGGCAAAGCGTGCGAGGACAAAAAAGGCGTCAAGCGGCCCGAGTATCTGCAAGTCGTATCGCCGTATCGCGGTGAGCTGTTTGGCACCGACCATCTCAACACGGTCATCCAGAAGCTTCTGCAACCCTACGCGCGAAAGACACCGGGCCAGACCGTGCGTGCTCTGGACGGGATCATGCTGTCCGACAAGGTCATCCAGATTCGCAACCGAACCAAGTCTGATCCTATCTGGGCGTACAATTTCGACACTCGGCAGAACGAGGCGATACGGCGAGGACTGGTACTGGGAGCATTGGGGACGGATGGATGAGCAAAAGTATCGGAACCACCGTGCCGAGAAAGTCGAATGGTACAAGAAGAACTTCCCAGATCGACTCATCGAGACGTTCGAAGGGAAGACGCTCAGTGCTGACGCCGACAAACTCATCAAGAATTACTTCAGCTGAGGCAAACTTATGAGTCCTGCCCTCCTACTGGCTTCGTCGGATCGAACGCGGAAGATCCTTGAAGAGCTCGAAGCGGTACGAGAGAACTTGCTGGCGTTGTCGGATGACATCTGGCGGTCGATTGACCACAACGACCCAGATGCGCTCGAAGCCGGCGTCGAATTCAAGCGAGCCTACAACGCCAAGGCGTCGGCGTTCGATGGCGTGGCTAGCGAATTGTCGGCCCTCGTCCAGCAGTACACCAGCGTCAGACTGGAGGAGGCCGAAAAGACCGGGGGCACCGACCGCGTCGAGAATGAGCGGATCGTCGCGGAACTGAATCGCGAGCAACCGCACCGGCTCGACGAGGACTTCACCTACAAACGCCCGCACGGGTTCATTCTCGACGGCCAGGGAACTACGGGCATCACTACCTGGCAGCGGGTGTACGAGCTGGTTTTGCAGCGCCTGTACGACCGCGACGCCGACCGATTTCGCGGCCTGTGCGGCAATCCCGACTTCACGACAAGCCGCGGCAACCCCACATTCACGACCGAACCGGCCTGGCTGCGAAAGGCCTTAGAAGTCCGCGCCGGACTATTCGTCGAGAGCAACCTTTCCGCGAACGGCATTCGGGACATCCTGCGCCGCGCCTTGACCGCGTTCGCCATCCCCTCCGACCAGTTGCTCATCTTCCTCCGCCAGGACCGCGATGCCGGGAGGGCCGGCGATGCTGCCTGAGCGAACTCCTTCTTCAGCCACTGTTCAAACCGGAGCTAGCGGGCGTTCGTTCGGTGTGGCCAGATGGAAGATCAAGCATGGCGCTGTGGACGTGCATGGCATCGGTGATCAGGCGATCCTGGCTCAGAAGTGCCTGAGCCTGATCTGCTCGGTGCAATGCCCCGGTAGCGTGGTGATCAAGACATTTGACGCCATCCGAGAATTGCGTGATGCGGGCATCACGGTCGCCGGCGGCTTTCATTCACCGATGGAAAAGGAATGCCTCGAGTTCCTGTTGCGGGGCGAGCAGCCCGTAATCGCCGTGCAGGCGAAGGGCCTGGGCCGGCTGCGCCTTCCCGAACCCTGGCGAGCACCCATCGACGCGGGTCGCTTGCTGATCCTCGCACCGTTCGACGACGATGTGGGCCGCACCACGAAGGCCCACGCCCAGACCCGGAATGAAGTCATCACCGCCCTCGCCGCCGCCGTCCTAATCCCGCACGCCTCGCCGGGTGGCAAGGCAGAGACGGTTGCCCGGTCTGTCCTCCAACGCGGCCAGGCGCTGTTCACGTTCGACGATGACGAGAACAAAGGTCTGTTCCAACTCGGGGCTCATCCTTACAACGTCGATGAAATCAAATATCTGATTACAGCGGCCCCCCTGCCGAACCCAGTCGCCTTGTCACGGCAACACCATGAAAACTCCAGCACTCACTCCGCAAGATCGTGACGTTCCTCAACAACTCCGACGAGGACGGCGCGTTCCGGCTGCCTAACATTCAGCGCCTAGTTTATCACGTGAGCAGGATATTCTCTTCGACTGCCCGAACGGCGGTGGTAAGATTGCCCAAAATGGACGACTCCCTTCATCACCGCGCTTCCGTCATAACCGTCCTCAACCTCAAGGGCGGCGTCGGAAAGACGCACACATGCTGACTGCTCGCCTGGGTCTGTCAGGAACGCAGGAAGCGTGTGCTGCTGATCGACACCGACACCCAGGGCAATCTCAGCACGTCCTTCCTTGACGACGCCGGCCCCGTACGCGGCGTAGAAGTGCTTCTGCATCCCGGTTCGGATCGCAATCCATTGCCACTGGTCCGCCATACCGCATTTGCCCACATCGACATCATTCCCTCTAGCCCAGCTGTCGCTCGTTTCGACGAGAGCGACAAAAGCCAATGGGAAATGGCCGAGCTGCACCGCTGTTTTGTCGATCCCGTCCAGTCGCTTCGTGCCGAGCACGACTACATCGTGTTCGACTGCCCGCCGCGGCTGTCGCTCGTGAACGTCGCGGCGCTCACGGCCAGCGACGCCATCATCATCCCGATGGAAACCGCCGATTGGGGAGCCCGGGGGATACAGCAGGTCACCGAGGCCGTGAAGTACGTGCGGCGTCATCACAACCCCCGGCTGGCGTTTCTCGGCTATCTCCCCTCGCGGCACAAGCAGACGCGCCTCTACCACAAGGCGTATCTCGCGAATCTTCGCAAACATTATGGCTCCCTGGCTTTTGACACAGTGGTCCCCGATCTGGCAGCCTTCGAGCGTGCCGTCACCGACCGTATCCCCGTCACCCTCCATGATCCCGCAAGCCGGGCCTCTGCCGTTGCCCGACGCCTCTTCGACGAAGTCGAGTCTCGCCTTGAAGAGCAACGAGGCCGCCGCGCACCGGGCCGCGGCTCGGGCATTCGGGAAACAGCAGCCGTTGGAGCAGCTGCTTGAGGGGAGCGGGATGCCGCCGGAATGGAATGCCCGCCGCACGCTCGGCGGCGCGTTTTACATCAACATCGACATCATCCAGCCCGATCCGAAACAGCCCCGCAAGGCGTTTGACGCGGCGGCCTTGCAGGAACTCACCGACTCCATCCGCACGCACGGCATTTTGCAACCGATCACCGTCCGCCACCTGCCGGAGCAGCACATGTACCAGATCATCACCGGGGAGCGCCGCTACCGCGCGGCGAGGGACGCCGGGCTCACGGAGATGCCGTGCTGGGAACAGGCGCCGGCCGACCGGGACATCCTCGTCCGGCAGATCGTCGAGAACTGGCAGCGCGCCGATTTGCACCCGTTCGATCTCGCAGACACCCTGGTCCGCCTCCGCGATCAGGAGAATTACTCGCCGAAGCAGCTCGCCGAACTGACCGGCAAACCGGAGAGCGACATCTCGAAAATCCTGTCGCTCCTGAAACTCAATCCCGCCATCCAGGCGCAATGCCGTCAGGACATGACCGGCGGCGTGTCGCGCCGGCACTTGGAGGCGCTCGCGAAACTGCCGGAGCAGAGGCAGATAGAGATCCATGCACAGGTGACGACCGGGAACCTGACCGCGAAAGACACCGAGCGGCTGGTGCAACGCAAACTGGAGGAACAGCGCGGCGAACTTACCCGCGGCGCGCCGATCGGCACCAAGAGGAAGTTCGTCACGCCAAAGGCGACGGTGGTCATCTCGTTTCGCCGGAAGAGTGTCGGCATAGAGGACGTGCTGGAGGCACTCGACGACGCCAAGCGTCAGGCACGACAGGACGAATGAGGCAGGGTAATTCCATCGTTTTATCAGCTTTGTGAAGCCAAAACCTGCCGGACTTTCGCCGCGAAACTGGTGTGTACTTCGTCCCAAATCTCTGTGATATCGGTCCCAAGTGAGCATGTACTTAGTCCCTCGTCTCCGTGATGTCCGTCCCCAGATACCGTGATACTGGCCCCAAGGATCTGTGATATTGGTCCGCAGAAAGTGTGATATTGGTCCCAAGGATTTGAAGCTGAGATTGGCTTTGATAAGCCATGAAAACTGTGTTTTGCCGATTTGCAACTTCTTATAACCTTCTAACACTTCCACAACTCCGCTTCTTTGCCGCGCGGAAACGCTCAGTGTACGTTCGGCCCTATGGACTCCGATTGTGTGTTTGGGAACGGCGATAAGACCGACGGCACGACGACCGACACGAACCAGGACCGGATACTTGATTCGGAAGGAGAAGAGTCCCTGTCGCGCGTTGCCGACACGCTCGCGCAGCAGCTAGTCCGCGTGGAGGCGAACTTCCTGCGGTTGCCGCTCTTCTCCCTCGACAACAAGCACATGCGGACGATGGACGGCCTTCACTGTGAGGGCACGTTCCGGCGGGGCGGGAAATCGTTCGCGTTCTCGTATTCCGTCACCCGCAACACCGCGACCTACTACCCCGGTCCGCTCGCCCGCTCCGTGCGTTTTGCCTTGCTCAGCATGGCGACCGATCGCGGACTGCCCATCCAAAACCCGATCACGTTCACTTGGCGCGAACTCTGCGGACGGATGGGCGTCACGGTCTCGGGCCAGATCGTCACAGCACTACGCGAAGCGATCACGGCAACCAAGGGCCTCATGATCGAAAGCCGGGCGGCGCTTTTCTCGAAGGCGGAGAACGCACCGATCACGACCGACGATCACACCAGACTCATTGGCCTGTACGACGAGGTCGAGTTCCACGGCGTGACGCGGGCCGATGGTACCGCCGCCGACATCAACGCCGTCTGGTTCAGTCACTGGTACCTGGAGAATCTCAACGCGCTCTACAGTGCCCCGATCGACCATGCACTCTGGCGCAGTCTCAACGAGAAGAGCCTGATCGCCAGCCGCCTGTACGAGTTCCTCTTCTTCAAGTTTTACAGCGGCAGGGAACTGCTCCGCTTCAATTATCCGACACTGGTGAAGTTCATCCCGGTTCGCACGGAACGGTACGTATCTCATGCCAAGAAACAGTTGCAGCCCGCATTCGATCTGCTCATCGACGGCGGCATTCTCGCGCAAGTGCAGTGGATCGAAAGCCGCGGCGGACTCCCGCAACTGCTCCTGCATCGCGGCCCGCTCCTCACGTCCGGAGCCACCACTGCTGCCGACACAGTCGAGATCGGCGAGGAAGACTTCACCCTGGATCGCGTCGAGGATGTTCACCCGCCCGAATGGCAACTCGTCTCCGCCTTCCATCAAGCGTGGGGCAATGACCGCTTCACACCGTCCAAGGCGGAACTCGACCTTGCCCGCGAACTGATCGCCAAGCACGGTCAGACCGTCATGCAGGACCTCCTGCCGCAGCTTGTGAAACGGCTGAAACTGAAATGGCCCAATGCGAAATCTTTCTGTGCCATCACGCGGTATCTGCCGGAAGTGCTTCAGGAACGTGAACGCGAGCAGCGACGTCTGGAACGGGAGCGACATGAAGGAGTGCAGCAGGAAACCTCACGCCGGGAACTGGTACGGCAGGCACAGGACTAGGCCGTGCTGAAAGCGCTCTGGCAGGATCTTCCCGCTGCCGAGCAGGAGGAGATTCGCCGAACCGTCCTGTCTGGCCAGCCACCCGCATTACAGAAGCGCCCCGCGCTCGTCGAACGGTTCTGTCTCTCGGAGATTGCACGGCGGCGCGGGCTGTAGGTCGGAGGACACTCCTCGGCAACGCGGCACTCCTCACGCCACGTCAGCGTGACGATGCGGTCTGTTATCAGCGGTCTCGCGCTGGTCGCGACGCTGACCGCCGGCGGCCGGAGGCCGACCTCGGCGGCCCTTCCGTTAGCCACCGTACGCCGCCTATCAGGCGACGGCGCTCGGGAGCCTATCGGCCCCGAGCCCCCGTCCTGCGACACGCTCGCGCCGTCACCGGCGACTTGAGCGGCTGGGCCGGGGGCTCGGGGCCAGAAAAGAGTAGGCCGGTGCCCCGAGCGCCGTCGCGCACGCTGCCGCCACGCGGAACAGCCGCGGAGCGGGTCGCCACCACTGCCGACTGGCAGCGGATGCAACAAGCTACGCACGTTCCCTGCCTCCAGCGGCCACAGCTGGCTCGTGGCCTCCCGGAAGTCCTGAACCTTGCAGTCTTGAAGCCTCTGTGCTTCTTGACGATTAGCCCCCGGCAGTGCCGGGGCCTCTTTCCTCGTGTGCCTTGGCGATTTCCGCGCGGACATCGTCCAGGAAAGTCTTCGGATCGACAATTGAAAGGGAAGGGAATTGCTTCCGGAAAGCGTCATCGTCCATGAGCGACAGAAGATCTTTGTCGCGGCTCACCAAGAAAGACGCAGATGTCGCTACGGCAAGATTGATATAGGGTTCGTCATCCGGATCACGCGGCAGGCGATACGCCGCAGGGACATCCTCCACCAGTTGAGCCTTGTCGAGAACGTGCTCCATGAACTCTTCCACGTTCTCATCCGTGAGTGTCGGAAACGACTTCCGAATCGCCGGACGGTTGAGAACGTCATGGACTTCTTCGAGGACTGGCGCGCTCACGAATAACTGGACGTGTCCTTCGTCGACCAGTGCAAGACACGCTCCGGCCGCCCCCGTTCGTTTGGTTGCCGCCTGCAGGAACACCATGCAATCGAAGACAGCCGATGTCATTGCTTGTCTCGGGACGCTCTGCGCTCGGTTCGCACGGCTTTCAACTCGCCTTCAAGCAACTGATCGACCACCGCCTCACTCAGGCCGCTCGCATCGACGGCATCGTGGATCGGTTTCAAGATTTCGGCAAACGTCTGCTTGCGCCGCGACAGCTGCTGTTCGACCGCCTCGCGCACGAAGGTTTCGACATCCTTGCCTGACGCCTGGGCTTCCACCTGGAGCCGTTCAAGTGTTGCCGGTGGGAAATCGACTTTGATCGTCATGATTCACTCCTGGAAGTCTGCTCCAGTATAGCAGGGTTGCGGCCCGGATTACAGCGAGATCCTCGTCGAGCGGCCGGGCGGGATCTCGTGAAAGAAACCTCCTGTAGAGCCCTCAACCGAGCGTCCATCCGTCCGCCTTTCCCGTCTGTAGGAACGCCGCAATCTCCTGCCATTCCGGTTCGGTCAGCGACTCCGGCTGCCGCCCCTTGAACTTGCCGCCATACATCTTGCTCGTCCAGGCGAGCCGCACCGGTGTGAGTTGGGCCAGATACCCGAGACACTGCTTCATGCCGTTCTCCCCTTCCGGGTCGCAGTCGAGGAACACCGTCACGATGCCGTTCGTGAGTTCCCGTGCAAGACGAGCTGCCTTGTCCGCCTGCTCGCGCGTGATCGTGTTTGAGCAGAGTCCGATTGCCGGTACGCCCAGCGTCGCCAGCCGAATCACGTCGTTGGGTCCTTCGACGAGAGGGAGGCCCACACCGGCGAGCTTGCCCGGCACGCCTTCGGCCTTGAGCTGGTGCTGACCGAACAGTTCGATACCGCGATGGAAGCCCTTCACGAAATGGAACTTCTCCGGCTCGCGCTCCGAGCGGTCGGAGGCCGTCCATGCTTTGTGCTTGTCCTCGAAATCGGGGTCGCGGCCGAACCATGTCAGGACCTCGCCGGATTCGGAGAGGTAGGGATAGACGACGCGGCCACACATCGTTCCCCCGCTCTTTTCCTCCCCCGTATCCCGCGGCAGGAACCCCACGCGCCACTCACGCATCACCTCGGGAGAGAGAAAGGGGCGGCGGCGGACGTACGCGCTCGCCTTCGGGGTCATCGCCGACACGTCCACGACGAACTTGCGATCCAGTTCCGTGAGCGTCCGCGCCCGTTCGTTCGGAGACTCGCCGAGCGGGACGTTCAGCTTGAGAGGCTCGGGCGGCGTCAGGGGACGCGCCTCCGCAGAAGCGGCCGGTGGGGTGCCGCCCTCGGTGATCGACAGCAGATCCTTGGCGATCTCTTTGAAGCGCTCCCCCCGCGGCCGCCCGCCGGCATTCGTGCCCGGCTTGAGGAGATCGCAGAGCGACACGAGATTGCCGTTTTTGCCGCAGCCGTACTGGTGACACTGAAACTGCTTGACCGGATGTTCGTGCTGGATCGCGAGCGCCCGGTCGCCGGTCTCCGCCGTCTTCCCGCAGTTGAGGAAACACCGCGCCTGCGTTTCGCTGCCGACGCGATGCAGCTCCGGGAGCACGGCCCCGTAGTAACGGGCGACCTCCTCCAGGGAGATCCGCGGCATCAGTTCATCGACGTTGAGGAATGCCCCAGGCGTGAGTTGCGTCACCCGATGCACTCTCCCCTCCGCGCATCACCAGCCCGCGGAACCTCCGGCGCTGTGCGAACCTGACCGGGTGGTCTTGAAACGCGAACGACATGACCGGAAAAGTTCGAGGCGCGAGGGTCACTGCGGATGTAGCCATTCATTCATTGCTGCCACGATGGCGTCGCGTTGGCCGGGAGTAGTGGCGGTGGTTTCGACTTTGAACTTTACGGTTCGGGTGCCGTCGGTGTAGATTCCTTCGATGCCCTCACCCTTGATGCGAAACCGAGTCGGTTCGTTCAGTTGCGGGTGACAATAGTTCGTGATACAGCGAATGACGGCGGGAACTTCCTTCGTCACCGAGGACAAGTGTCGAAGGATTTCGTCGCGCAGCAGGTTGATGACGGCGTGGTTGTGCAAGACGGGGTCGAGTTTCTTGGTAGCTGGCGGTGGCAAGACCCGATCGCGTTCGGAGCGGAAGCGTTCGCGGAAGGTCTCGTGGAAGATTTGGCCGGTAGGCGAGAGTTCGAGGTAGTCTGTACCATCAACTGACTCCGTGTTCACAAGGCTTTCGTACTTCTCGTCCCACTCGTCGAGAAAGAGTGCTTTGGGCTGAGTATCGCGTTCGAGGACGGCGAGGAGACCGCTGGCTCGCATCCAGAGTTGGAAGTCAAGGGCGACAGGCAGCGGCGGAAAAGGAATGATCTCGCTGAACCGTTCGCGCATGTAGTAGACGGGGATGCCGAGGGCCTGGCCGAGCAGAACGGCGACGGCGATCTGGGCTTTGTACCCGCCGGTGGCGTTGATGGCGCACGCGGCGGCGGAGTGGTCGCGGACTTTGGCGCAGATGGCTTTGGCCAAGTTGCGCAGGCCTTTTGTGCGGAACCGTTTGGCGTCGTCGTCTTGCAGATCTTGAATGGACACAGCCACGACAGGGGTGTGGCCACGACCGTTGAAGTACGCTTGGAGAGCTTTGGCGATTTGCCGACCGGCTTGGGTGTCGGAGTGGAACAAATAGATGCCGGCATTTTGCGGGGCGTACCCATTGGCAAGCAGGCTGGCGACGGAGTTGACTTCGGCGCCGCAAGCGCGATCGGCCGGCTGGGCCGCGGCAAGCTCGGCGTCGACGGCGTTCCAATCCGTGGTATTTTCGGCGGTCCGCTTACCGCCAAAGTTGGTGGCGTTCAACAGACTGGTGCCAACGGTGCAAAGGAGGATGTTGGGGGTCATGTGGATTAACTCTTATCGTCGAGGCGGGTTTGATCGACCACCTCGTTGTTGCGGTGCCGGTGGCGCTGGCGGCGACCAGCGGTAGGAAGGATTGCTCGGCTGCGAAGTGGGTTCGCGGTAAACCCGAACCTTTGCACCGACTTCCGGCAATGGATTCGGCGGCGTGCCGTGATTGAGCATCCCTTTGGCCTTGCCCTCTTCCTGAACGCGAAAGTCGTTCGGGCCGGTTTTTTCCATGCGCTCCAAAAGGGTGACTTCAACCATCTGCCTCGATGCGGGTGGTGGAGCAAACCGTGAAAGAGCTGGGTTGGGTCGATTCCCTGTGATTTCCGCATCGCCTGGACGCGGTGCCATGTGAGTGGGCCAAATAATCGGCACTGCAAGGCCGAAAGCGTAATGGATCACCTCAACGTTTCGTCCGCGAAGACTCGCGCAAGCGTCTGGGGCGAGGAGATAGTCCATCGGGATAGCGCGGCCGAACCACGGTCGGGGTTCCGCAACCCGAAAACTGGCTCCCGGTTTGAACAACACGAGGGGGCGCTTGAACACGTTGGTCAGCCCGAACTCGGGGCCGAGCTTTCCGTATTTGGTGAACGTATCCCACGCTCCGTCCGTCGGGTCGTCCACGTTCGGTTGAAACGTGGAGAGAACAACCGAGCCATTCGGTTGGTTCACTTGATCCAGGAAGGGGATCGGTTCGAGTTCGCCGTCAACGCGGAATTGACCTTTCCCGGCGGACCGGTCGGCTCCGAATCCCCAGGTGGCCAGTTCGCGAATGGCTCGCCAAAACAAATCGCGAAACTCGTCGTTCAACCGGACATAGACGGTGATGTGAGATTGTCCCTCGGCGAGGAGCGACTCCTCGCACGAGAAGATCCCTCCGTCTTCCAACGTCGTGCTGCCGGCCCTTCCAATGGTGTTATGCAGTTGCGTGGATTCATGAAAACCGGTTTTGTCGATGAGGTCTATCTTCGCAATCCCACCGTCTCGTTGAAAGGCTTGAAACGACTCGCGACTGAGCCAGCGCGCCCGCTTCACATCCTTTCGATGTTCGGATGGCCAATTGAGAAGGCGGACGACGGCCGGTATCGGTAACCAATCGCCGGGGAATGCGTCCGAGACCACAAACGGCGGCCGCCCCGCCAGTGCCGGATCGATCACACGCTCGCGCAGGACTGTATCTCCTTCCAGCTGCGCGATGGTCCCACAGAGCATGCCGGAAAGGGTGTCCGATTGCCACGGGGTGCGCCAGGCCGATTCGGGGATGAGCTTGAAGCGGTAGAGGTTCATCGCATCATCCCAGGGTCACGTCGGCGCCGTTGCACTTCAGCGATTCGAACTGAATCTCGCCGGAGCCTTTGCTGACCCCCGAGCCGAGTCCGGTTCGCTGAACGAGCTTCAGCCCTTCCAGCACGAACGCAACGAGCGCTTCGCCGCTTTTCTTGTCACCGTAATCGGCTTTTTCGTCCAAATCCCATTCTTGGATGCCGATTCGAAGACTGAAGGTCGAGCCGGCGACCACGCGCTCAATCTTGCGCGGGTGCATGGCGGTGCCGGTCTTGCGGTCGATGACGTTCTCAGATTTGAGTTCGGTTTCTCCGCCGCTGAGCAGTTGGGCATCGCGAACGATGATGCGAGAGGGGCCGATGTTGTTCGCCTTGGGTTTGTGCATACCGAACATCGCGCAGACGATGCAGTCGCCGCAGCCGCACGGCTCGTTACCCTCTCGCCCGCCGAACCGTTCGAGCTTCGCTTCCAACTCGGATCGCATCTTCCCCTTGAGGGACGACCCTGGCAGGTACGGCTTGAGGGTGACCGGGTGCTTGATGCACGTCAGGTCGGTGCCGCCGATTTGAAGCAGGTCATCGCTGCCCCCGATACGGAGGCCGCTGACGCAGCGGATGACGCCGGTAATTTCGTGGTAGTTCACCTTCTTCACGGTCAGTTCCTTTCATTGCGAAAATGAGCGGAGCCGAAGCCGACGAGTGCTTCAAAATGAGGCAAAAACCCTTCGAGGAAGTCCTCCTTCGTCTTGACTGCCGCGACGTTCTTTTGAATGAAGTCTCGGAAAACCTCGGGGACTTTCGGCGGCGACTTCCCGAACGCATCAGCGACGGACACATCGAGCTTCATGAACTCGGTTTGTTCCCGTTCCCAAGTCGATGTCCTGGCCCGCAACCGGGCCTCGATAACACGGCAGTGCTGGAAGAAGCGGCGGATTTGGTTCGACGTCAGCTTTTGCTCAGCCATGATGCGCGCAAGTGGCTCCATACGTTCACGAACGACGTATCCTGGGTGAAGGCAGCCGTTGACGAAGTAACCATCGTCAATGCAATCGGGCCAGTTTGGCGGTTGTTGAATCATCGTATTACTCCTCAGTTCCGGCCGACCGCGTGGCCGTCAGTGCGTGGCGGACGATTGCAGGGAGAAAACGAATCTCGGATTCATTGACATCATCGAAGCGACGAACCAGCTCGTCGGCCCATCGAAGTGCTTCAGTGTTCCGACGGTAATTCCGGCTCACATGATAAGCTAGCCGAGCCGTTGCCAGTGGGTCGGGCTGTTTGGAGTGCCGCGCGTCGGCGAGTTCCAACAGTGTATGGAGCCAGCCGCGCTGCATCTGGTTCGCCTCCACCCAGCTGGCTAATTGCTCGGCTTGGCGAAGGATCATCGCGTGGTGCGTCCAGTTCCACACTTGGCCGAACGCGGCGCACTGATCCTTCGGCTCCTCCTTGGCATGTTTTAAGAGTTGTTTGGTTTGCTCGATGGCCGTCTTCACTGGCCGCGTTGGTTTGAACAGGGACACGCCAGCGCTCAGGGTGAGTTTGGGGAATCGCTGGCGAAACAGCTCGCGGACATGCCCGGCAAAGCGGAACATCACGTCCCACGGGCCGATCATCACCAGATCGTCGCCGCCGGCGAAGACTGTGTAGATCGAGCGCCACTGGGAAGCACTTTCGATCTCCTTGCGCAATTCGCCTGCGAAGAACGCGTCGAGCGATTCCGCGAACCAGCGGAACTCCTTCAGTTCGGTTTGCCCTTGCAACTGCCACTCGATCTGCTCGCCCAGCGAATCCACGTCCGCTTTCAGAACCGCCAAGAGGTGGTCACCCTTCGCACGCTTCGCCAATTCGGTGAACCAGACCGGATCGCCGCGAGAATCCAACGGAATGCTGGTCATCAACCGGCGCGACATGAACCGATCCGGCGGGCACCCGTCAGGTGGCGTCGTTCCACCATCAAGCCCCACGACAGCGAGGGTTCGACTGTCGACGTTCGCACTGTCGTGGGCGATCAATTCACCGAAGACGCCAAGCCAAGAGAAGTGCCCGCTGGGGCGATCCCGAAGAATCAAGGTACGAGCACCGGGCAAGTCACGTCCCAGTCGGTAGTTCTGCGAACAGTGCCGACAGACCCGACGCGGTTCCCCGTGGTCGGGGTCGGCTTCCTCCTCGGTTGCCGGGGCACGGCGACACAACGCGCATGGAGTATCCAGTGGAGGCAACACAAAGTGATTCGGCTGCCAGCTGGCGGTTGGCTGCCACGGGGACGCTTTCGCGCGCTGCAACGCGGTTTGGGCCTGATGGTACTCATCGACGTCCGAACCGCCCATCCCTACGCCCAGCGCGAGCCGCAACTCGCCGAACGTCTCGTGTAGCAAGTCGCGGTTCAGTTCCTCATTCAATCGAGGCACGTGCGCGGGATCGCCCGATCCACGCAGGATGAACTTCCCGGCGCCGCTGAAGAGGACGTGGGAGGCGCCTAGCGGCCACCCCATCGTATTCAGTACTCGCAAGACAGCGCATTCTGCCAATGTCTGAACGAGAAACGAGCGGGCGCGCAACCGACGAGCTTGCCCGCCTCCGACCTCGCTCACGTCGAAGAGATACTTTTGGATACCTGAGATGTCCCCAAGGACGATCATCTCGGTTCTCCCGGAGTCGTCATCCCTGCTGCAAATCACTGTCCTATCATAATCACACTTCAAGTTCTAAACAACCTACGCAGAGGCGGCTGTTAAGCTCTAGCGCGAGTGGGCGCGTTCGCCGAAGGGGTCATCCGCGGACAAGACGCCCGGTTCGGCGACAAGCTCTGCAGGCGGCGCGGTGGTGCCGTACATGATAAGACCTCCGTTTACGGATTTGCGAGACGGCGGAAGCGGCTGGCTGGCTTGACCTGCCGCGCTCCTCACAAGATGCAATTGCACCGCGCTGTATTCGGGAATAGCCCCAGCTCCTGGGCCATTGAAACGTCTTCCATGCAAAGAGCACAGGTCTGGTCCGGCTTGTAGCGGCGAATGGTTTGCAGCAGGTGCCGATAGACGGCTTCTCTTTGCCTGCGGGGATAGCGAACGCGGCCGTCGTCCGGGCCGTTCTCGATCACCGTGAGCGACCGTGAGATCACGTTGTCCTTGCCGAGCTTCGCTTCCATGATCCGGATCGCCGGCCCGTAACTGCACACGCCGCCGAGGGTGATCCGTTCCACAGGGATCTGCGTGAGCAGTTGCTCCAGCAGGTCATCGTAATGCCGCTGCCAGTCCGGAATCGGAATGATCGGCATCAACATGACGCGAATCGGATAACCGGCTTCGGCGCATTGCCGCATCGCATGGAGGCGATCCTCGATAAGCGGCGTGATCGGCTCGAACTCATGGCGAACCGCAGCGGGGTTCAGGCTCCAGCACAGCACGGTATGGCCGCGGTGGTCCAGGTCGAGCACGTTGGCGAAGTCGGCGCATTTGGACAGGATGCGCAGCCGAGCGAACGGATGCTCGGCAAAGAAGGGGATCATGGTTCGCGAGTAGCCGGTAAGCGGATCGAGAGCC
>JBBQPD010000026.1:0-16452 GCA_038331535.1 Gemmatales bacterium
CACGTTTACGGCGTCCGACGGTTATCGTTGGCACTATCGCCGCTACGAGCCGGACGTACCGCCGTTGGCCAACGTCGTGTTCCTGCACGGCATCCAGAGTCACGCGGTATGGTACGAGCATTCTTGCCGCGTCCTCGCCGACGCGGGGTTCGCCGTCTCCTTCCTCGATCGGCGCGGCTCCGGGCGCAACCAGGAAGCACGCGGCGACGCGCCGAGTTTTCGCCGACTGCTCGACGACGCGGCGGAATACCTCGGCGCACTGCGAACTGCGCACCCCGCACGCCGCACGTTTCTGATCGGTATTTCGTGGGGCGGCAAGCTGGCCGTGGCCTTGCAACGGCGTCATCCGGGGCTGACCGACGGCCTCGTCCTTTTGTGTCCGGGATTCTTTCCGCGGGTCAAACCATCGCTGCGCGAACGGCTAACGATCCTGTGGGCGCGGCTAACGCGACCGACGCGCCCCTTCCCCATCCCGCTCGACGATCCCGAATTATTCACCGCGTCGCCGCACTGGCAGCAATTCCTGCGCGACGACAAACTGGCCCTGCACCAGGCCAGCGCGCGGTTTTTCGTGGAGAGCGTTCGCCTCGATTTCTACCTGCGTTGGGTGCCGCGGCGCGTCACGGTTCCGACGCTGCTGCTGCTCGGCGGGCGCGACCGGATCGTTCACAATGAACCGACGCGCGCCTATGTGGAACGCTTCGCGGGGCCGACGCTGGTCATCGAATATCCGGAGGCGCACCATACCCTGGAGTTCGAGCCGAACCCTGGCCTGTTCCTCAACGACATGCTCGGCTGGCTGAAGAACCAAACGGGGATGCAGAAATAGGAGGCATAGGGGAAGCGGGCATCCGACAGTCTTCGATACTCAATCAGGCTTACGTCTTGTCCAATAGCCCGGCCGACGCCGTTGATGAGCAATAGCCGCGACCCAGATGTCCGAGTCACGTTCGAGATAATAGATCGTGTACGAGAATCGATTCACGAAGCACATGCGGAAACCGCGCTTCGAGTAGGGTGAATAGATTTGTGGGTTTTGCTGGATGCGGCGGAAAGTTGCTTCGACCTCCGATTGAAAATCGAAGCCAAGGCCCGGTCTTTGCTCCTCGTATATCGCAGCGGCCGCGAGCAGTTCCGCTCTGGCACTGGGATGGACGACGATTGGTTTCACGAATACTTCTCGCGGAGTTCTTTGAATACTTCTTCCGCTGGAATGCCGACTACCTTTCCGCTAATGATTTCGTCTGCACGACGGTCCAACTCCGCGGCCCAGGCGGCTTCCACCTCCGCCGGATCCTCGTCCTCATCCAGTGAATGAAGCAAGAACTGAGCAAGCTCGGCGCGCTCCTGAGTGGGGAGCGTGCCGAGTTGCCGTTTCAACTGGTCCAGAGTTTCGGCCATGCGGTTACTCCTCTTCCGCCGCCGCATGTGCCGGCGGTGGCGTCTCGCTGGTCGCGGTCCAGTCCTTGCGCTGCCGCGACGACGGGATGTTCAGCATCTTGCGGTACTTCGTCACCGTGCGCCGGGCCAGCGTCGTGTAGCCTGCCTCGTGCAGACTCTTCATCAGGTCTTCGTCCGAGAGCGGGTTCGACTTGTCTTCCTTATCGACGGTCTCCAGCAACTTTTGCTTGATGACTTCCCAGGCCACCTCGTCGCCGCTCTGCGTCTTGGTACCGCCGCCGAAAAAGCGCTTCAGCGAAAAAACCCCGCGCGGCGTCTCGACGTACTTCTCATCCACCGCCCGGCTGACTGTCGTGACGTGGACGCCAACCAGGTCGGCGATCTGCTGCATCTTCAGCGGCTCGATATACTCCGCCCCCCGGTCGAGGAACGCCTTCTGATGAGCGATGATCGCCTTCGTCACCTTCTCCAGGGTGCTGCGCCGCTGGGCGATCGAATCCTGGAGCCAGGTCGCCGCCTGGATCTTGCGCTTCAGGTACTCGCGCACCTTCGGGTCGCTGCCCTTTTCGCGGTACAACTCGATGTACTTCCGGCTGATCGAAATGTTCGGCAGCCAATCGTCGAGCAGCCGCACGTCGTAGCCGCCCTGGTCGTTGCGCTCGACCTTGATGTCCGGCACGACGTGCGGAATATGCTCGGCGGTGAACTGGGAGCCGGGCCGCGGGTTCAGATGCCGCAAGGCGTCGATGGCTTCCGTGATGTCGGCATAATCGAAGCCGGTCTTCCGCTGGATGATCGGCATGCGGTTGTGGCGAATGTCTTCCAGGTGGTTCTGGATGAGAACGCGCAGCAGATCGCGGTGCGGCGTTTCCGGCGTGATTTGCAAGAGCAGGCACTCGCGCAGGTCGCGTGCCCCGACGCCGGGCGGGTCCAACTTCTGCACGAAGGAGAGGGCCTCTTCTAGCTCTTCGACAGTTACCGCTTCTGGGAACGTGCGGGCCACGTCCTCCAGCGTGAAGGAATGAAATTCGTCCTTCTCATCCAGGTAACCCAGATAACCGTTGTCGGCGACGTGGGCGATGACGTGCCGCATCAATCGGCCCTGCTCCGGCGTCACGTCACAGTAGCTGATCTGTTCGTTGAGGGCTTCCTGTAACGATTGCGGGCGCGACGCCATGTTCTGCATGGCGTCGTGCTTGCGGTCGCCGTCTTCGTCCATGCCGTTGCGCGAGCGGCGGTGTTCCTCGTTGAAACTGTCCTCCCAGTCGCGGTTGAGCGATTCGAGGCGGTCGAAATCGAGTTCGTTGTTTTGGCTATCATCGATGACCAGCTCGCGGTCGCCGGGGTCGCGGTCCTCTTCGAGGGACACGCCCGGCCCCAGTTCCTCTCCTTCGACCTCCGGCTCCGTCTCGCGCAGCTCCAGGACCGGATTATCCTGGAGTTCCTGAAGAATGCGCTCCTCAAGCGCCATGATGGGCAGTTGCAGGATTTCCATGGACTGGATCATTCGGGGCGCCAGGATTTGGACCTGGCTCATCTTCTGCCCCAGATGCATTCCCATTCCCATTCCGCTCATGGCAATCCCCGTGCGCGCTTCGTGCTCCGAATCCGAAACCGGTCCTGTGCCGCTTGCGGCTTAGCGGATGCGCCCGCTAAGAGTCTGTCCCGGAAGGGGTTGTTTTCTACGAGCCGCGACCGTTAGGGAGCGCTTTTCGTAGCGTATCGCCAACGCTCCCTGACGGTCGCGGCTCGTAGAATCTACTTACGGGACAGACACTAAGCCGCAAGCGGCCTTAGAATGTTCGCCGCCCCTCCAGGGCGTCGGCGAGCATCTGATTGTTGGCGAACTCCAGTACCGACCCCGACGGCAACCCGCGTGCCAAGCGCGTGAGGTTCACGCCGCTGTCGGCCAGCAGGCTCGATAGGTACAACGCGGTGCCGTCGCCTTCTGTGGTCGGGTTGGTGGCCATGATGATTTCTCGCACCCCTCCCGCGCGAACCCGCTCCAGCAGGCGGTCGATGGTCAGCTGTTCCGGCCCGACGTTGTCCAGCGGCGCCAGCTTGCCGTGCAGAACGTGATACAGGCCGCGATAAGTGCCCGCACGTTCCAGGGCCGCCAGGTCGCGCGGCTGTTCCACGACACAGACCAGGGAGGCGTCGCGCCGCGGGTCGGCACAGAGGGAACAGCGCTCGCCCTCCGTCAGGTTGCAGCACTGCCGGCAGCGGACGATCTTGTCCTTCACGTCCCGCAGCGCTTCGGCGAGGGCGAGGGCGTCGCCGCGCGGCCGGGCCAGCAGGTAATGCGTCAGGCGCTCCGCCGTCTTGGGGCCAATGCCCGGCAGCTTGCCCAGTTCGTGCATCAGGCGGTCGATGGCCCCGACCGGCTCGTTCCCCGACATGGCGTCCTCATACCGCGGTATATTACGGGTGATTCCAGGCGGATCGTATTTCGCTTGGCGAGCCGGGGGCGTCAGCGACCGGAGTATTGCACCGTTCTCCGGTCGCTGACGCTCCCGGCTCGTCAACAGATCTCACGTCATTCCCGGCAGGTTCATTCCGGGCGGCAGGCCGAGGCCCGTCGCCATTTTGCTCGTCTCCTCGGCGACGAGCAACCGTGCCTTGCTGATGGCCTGATTGACCGCGGCCTTGATGAGATCCTCAAGCATCTCCCGGTCGCACGTCTTCAGAGCGTCGTCGGTGAGAGTGCAACTGAGGACTTCCATCCGGCCGTTGACGCGGACCTTCACCATGCCGGCCCCGGCGTCGCCGTCGGCAACGAGCTGGCCGAGACGGGCCTGCAAGCCTTCGACCTGCTCGCGCATCTTCGGTAGGTTGCCGAGCATGCTCATCATGCCACGAATCTTGTCGAACATGAGTCAGGACTCCTGATCGGACGTTTCAACGGTTCCCGCGGGACGTACCGGGAGCGCGGACCCAAACCCATCCGGAAGCCGGAGGATTTGCGCCCCAAGCACATCGAGGGCCCGTTGAATCAGCGGCTCTTTCTCGGCTTCCTCGCGATTGTTGCGTGGAGGCCGCGCGGGAGCCGGCTTTGGCGCCTCCGTCGTCGGAGCGGGTACTGCGGGCGCCGAACCGGCAAGACTTTCTACCCGGAGCGTCCAGGCCTGCCCCGTGATCCGGTGCAGGGCCGCCTCCACTTTCGCGAGGCGGGACGCCTCCTGGCAGTAGTCACGTTCCTTATTATAGGCAGCCGGAAAACGAATAGCTAGAGCGTTTGGCCCGAAAATTGCAGGTAATCCGGCCTTGACAAGATCGTTCGCCATCAAGGCGCCTATCCCGCTCAAAACTCTCGGCCACACCTCTTTCAGCGTTTCCGCCGTGATTTCCCGGACAGATTCACTCGGAGCGGCCTCTTCAGCGGTGAGATTCAGGGGCTTTTTTTTTACGCCCTCCGGTGCAGCGACCCGTGTCGCAGACGCCGAATTCCCTCCTTCCGCGCGCAGCTGGCTTACCCACTGGGCGACTTGTGCCACGGAAACGAGATCGCCCAGCCGGCCGAGCCGCACCAGCGCCATCTCGATCAGGGTCCGACCGTGCGTGGTGTTCCGCAGCCGGCCGCGCGCCGCCGAGAGAATGTCTAGTCCCGCGAGGATGGTATCGAGGCTCAGCGGCCTGGCCAGGCGCGTCACCGTTTCGCGGTTCCGCTCCTGAATGCTCAGACCGCGGGCCGCGGCGCCGGCGCAGTTTACGAGCATGAGATCGCGCCAGAAGGCAATCAGCTGGTCGGTCAACTCGGCCAGCTGGAAGCCGCGCGCCAGCGCTTCCTCCAGTTGCTCCAGCGCCCGCTGCGGCTCGCCGCTCAGAGTCGCTTCGGCAAGAGCGAGGATATGCTCGTCGCCGGCGGTGCCGAGCAGGTTATGGACCTGATCCGCCGTCAGCCGTTCGCCGCCGAACGCCAGCAGCTGGTCCAGCACCGACTGGCCGTCGCGCATCGAGCCATTGGCCCGTCGGGCGATCAACTCCAGCGCCTCGTCGTCGGCCTGCAACCCTTCCTGCTCGACGATCTCTTTGAGCCGTTCCTTGATTTGCGGCAGGCTGATGCCGCCGAGGTCGAAGCGCTGGCAGCGCGACAGGATGGTGATCGGCAATTCCTGAACGTCCGTCGTGGCGAAGATGAACTTGATGTGCGGCGGCGGCTCCTCCAGCGTCTTGAGCAGGGCGTTGAACGCCTCTTTCGTCAGCATGTGGACTTCGTCGATGATGTAAATCTTGAAGCGTGCTCGGCTCGGCTTGTACTGGGTATTGCCGCGTAATTCGCGGATTTCGTCGATGCGGCGATTGCTGGCGCCGTCGATCTCGATCACGTCCACGTCGTCGCCGGCGGAGATGCTTTTGCAGATGGCGCAGACGTTGCACGGCGTCGGCGTCGGCCCCTTTTCGCAGTTGAGCGCTTTTGCCAGGATGCGCGCGGTGGTCGTTTTGCCGACGCCGCGGATGCCGGTAAAAAGGTAGGCGTGAGCGACGCGATTGGATTGGATGGCATTGCGCAGGGCGCGGGCGACTGGCTCTTGTCCGACGAGGTCTTCAAAGGTCTGCGGCCGATAGCGCCGGGCCAGGACAGTGTAGCCTTCGGGCTGGGAAGCGATCTTTTCCTTGGCCATGTTCGATTCCTGCCGCTTGCCCGCGCTCTTCACCGCGGAGGACGCAGAGGATCGCAGAGGAAAACGAAAACAAATCGGGATGAAGGAGTGTTCGCTGATTCTCCTTCTGATTTTCCCTCTGCGTCCCTCTGCGTCCTCTGCGGTGAAGAATCCGGACGAGTACTTTGTCGCGGCCACCGCGAAGGTGCGGGCGACAGAAAACGAAACAAGCCCGCGCCATGGTGCCGGAAGAGGCTGATCCACGCCACTCGGTCCGCTGCTTATGGCTGCTCCCGTCAGGGCCTGACCAGGTTCGCAACATTCCTCTGGGTGGGTCCCCTCCCGGCACCGCGACGCGGGCCTGGAGAAAGGCGGGAGCTTAACCCCCGCCGTATCCGTATTATTTCGTTCCCTCCGCCGCGCCCGTCAGGCGCGTTTGTATGGTCACCTTCTTGATGACGACAGGTTTTTCCGGGCGGCGGACGCCGTCGTTCTCGCGATCTTCCGCGGCCACGGGTTGTGTCATTATTCTACGAGCCACGTCCAGCCCCGTCTTCACTTTTCCGAAGGCGGTAAAGTTGCCGTCGAGGTACGCGGCCTTCGAGAGCGTGACGTAAAACCGACAGCCGTCACTTTTCGGCCCGCCTTCCAGGCAGGCGCCGACCGTGCCTTCCTCGTGCGTCAATTTGCTCGGTTCGAGGCGCAACCAGTAGCCGATGGTGCCGTTGATCTCTTCCGCGGCGCCGCGCGGATTGCCGGCCTCGATTTGTTCGAGCGTGATCTCCGCAGCCGCGGCCGCCGCGTCCGGCTTTTCGACGCGCACGCGCTCGAACTCCAGGTGGTCGTAGAAGCCGGCCGTCGCCAGGGCCACGAAGTTGCGGACGTGATTCGGCGCCGCGTCCGGCCGCAGCTCGATCTCGAAAGAACCCTCGCTGGTCTCGACGAGGGCGCTGTATTCGATGGTCTTGCCGTCCAGCGTGGTAAAGCGGATCGTCTCCCAGAGCGACTTCACTTGCTGGAGCACGGCATGCGTCGGCTTGCCGGCGATCGTGTCGTCCGGCGGCCGGTTGGCGTTCGGCGGCAAATCGTCGTCGGGATAGGTAGCCAATGCGAACGGTTGGTGCAGCGGATCGTTGGCACGAAATGCTCCCGGCGCCGGCTCCGCCTTGGTCTCGGGTGTGGGAACCGTCATGGACACGTCTTTCGGCGACTCCGCGGGCGCGGTGGTCTCGGAGACCTGCCGCGGCGCCTCCGGTTCACCGTGCTTGTTACACCCGGCGAGGCCGATGCCGACGAGCGCTGCCCCAGCGAAGGACCGCAGCGCAAACCCCCAGCCTTGTGACCACCGAGCCATAACCATCTCCTTGCCACCAGCGGACGCCCCATCTCGACCCATTAACGGGTGCGGGACATTAGTCAGACGCCGTGAGCGCGTCAAGCGAGACTGTGCGAAATTAGAGATTGCCCCAAAGGGCCATTCTGCGGGAGCGGCAATTGGGTTGACAAGTACGCCGGTTACAAGCACGATTGGGGAAGATGGTCGAGAGCCAGGATCGCGCGCGGAAGCGGGTTGTGTGGCGCGGGATCAGATGGGTGGCCGCAAGTAGCGAGAGCAGAGATGGCGATCTTGTTACATGGCACGACCCGTCGCCGTGCAGAGCGAATCATGGCTCAGGGTCCAGACCCTGATTTCATCGAACCAGGTGGAGGTCCGAGGGCGGAAGGATTCTCGACCTGCCTCGAAGACGGCCCATTCCCGCTGGGCACTCCGGAGGAGTATGCCCGTCGCAAAGCAGCAGGATTCCCCAACGAGGGCGGCTCTGTTATACTCGTGGTTGATATTCCCGATGACATCGTGGCGTTGGCAGTGGATGAAGTATACTTCCCCCTGAGCCAAGGATTCGTCCAGTTCGACGAAGGGGCAGGTCTGGAAGAATTGTGCGCCGCCTGGCCGAGACTATTGAAACGAATTGTAACGGTTGAAGGTCCATGAACACCGCCTCACACATTTCCGGAGTGATCCATCGCATTCTTAAGCAGCCGACGCGGGGCGTCGTCGGCTTGGTCGATGACTTGTTGGCGCTGTGCAACGAACAACGGCTTCAGCTCGAGTGGCAAACGGACCGATGTCGCATTCGATCTAACGAAGGCGACTGGGAAGAGCTGATTGACCTACCACTCCGCAAATCAGTTTTCCGGTCGATCCTCGCCCGCTTCGCTGTCCTATGCAACGAATTCCATCCGGACTCGGTCTCGCCTTACGGTGGTCAAGGGGAATTGTCAGTCGGGACGAATCCGTCGGCTGTATTCCTAGTGGTGTTCACCAATACTCCAACAGAACAGAGGTTGGAACTGACTCGCGATGTTTACGCACGGAAAGTGGGCATCGAGACATCGGTGGATCAGGACGAAAAGATGTCGGGAATCGACCCTGTCGCACGCAGATCGTAAAGATTCGCGCAGGACCAGAGGGTTCCTCCCTCAATCGACGCGCCATCATGAAAGGCGAGACCAATGGCACCGAAGGACTTATACGACGTCGTTCATATCCGCCCGTTCCGGCCATTCCGCATCTTCGTGAACGATGGCGGTATTTACGATGTCCGCCATCCGGAATGGTGTTTGGTAGGGGCGGATAGTGCCTTTGTCGGGCTTCCAGGCGACGAAGCCGCCGATTCGCCATTTTACCAACGGTTCGCCATCCTGGACCTGTTCGCTATCAGTCGCGTTGAACCGCTTCCAGCGACTGCTCCTGTTGCCCCGAGCAACACCTAGGAGCGGCTCAGTTACCCCACCTCCACCGCGTGTAATCGCTGCCCGACCTCCGGGATCGCCGCCGCCAGCACGTCCTCAATGCGCTCCGCCAGCGTGAACTCCATCTCCTTGCGGACCTCCTCCGGCAACTCGCGCAGTTCCACCTCGTTGTCCTTCGGCAGAATGACGTGGCGGACGCCGGCGCGGCGGGCGGCCAGCACCTTCTCCTTGATGCCGCCGACCGGCAGCACCAGGCCGCTCAGCGTCACCTCGCCGGTCATCGCCAAGCCGCTGCGGACCGGCGTGTTCGTGTACAGCGAGGTTAGCGCCGTTACCATGGCGACGCCGGCCGACGGCCCGTCCTTCGGCACCGCGCCCGCCGGGACGTGAACGTGAACTCCTGCGTGGCGGAACAAGTCGGGGTCGATGCCCAGCTCCTCGGAATGCGCCCAGACGAAGCTGCGCGCCGTCCGTGCCGACTCCTTCATCACCGCGCCCAGCTGGGCGGTCAGCCGTAGGCCGCGGCCGTCGCGCAGCAGCGTGGCCTCGATGTACAGCACATCGCCGCCGGCCTCTGTCCAGGTCAGACTCGTCGAGACGCCGGGCGGCAGCTCTTTGCGGAAGCGCTCCGGGCGCACCTTCTCCGGCCCGAGCAGGTCGGTCAGGTCGGTCGGCCACACGGTCACCGCCTCCGTGTGGTCCTCGGCGAAGCGCCGCGCCACCTTGCGAGCGACACGGCCCAGCGACCGCTCCAGGTCGCGGATGCCAGCCTCACGGGTGTAGCGTGTGATGACGCGCCGCACCGTCTCCGGCGGCACTATCAGTTGCTCCACCGTTAGCCCCGCCTCGGAGCGTTGCCGCGGCAGCAGGTAGCGCTCGGCGATCTGCATCTTCTCCTCCTCGCTGTAGCCGGAGAGGCGCAGCAGCTCCATGCGGTCGAGCAGCGGCCGCGGGATCGTGTCCAGGGCGTTTGCCGTGGTGATGAACAGCACTTTCGTCAGGTCGAACGGCAAGTCGAGATAGTTGTCGCGGAACGTGCCATTTTTGCTGTGCGACAAACTTTTCGGGGGAGGCAGGCTGAGCCAACGCAAGCCGCCAAAACGGCCGGCAAGAAGCGGCTACAATGACAACAGTCACAGGGGAGGGCGACCGTGCAGGACTCCGACCGCGGATTCAAAGAAGTTGCACGTCGCGTTGGGCGCGAGTTGGCTCGAATCGCGGGCGTCGAGTGCGACCGCTGGCGCCCTCTGGTCAGCGAGGTGCAGACTACCGAGCGCTTCGCCGACCGTGCCTTTCTCGCACGGCGGGGCGTGGAGCGGTTCGTGGTGTACTTCGAGGCCTACACGCGCTGGAACCGGCATGCCCCGTGGAACGCGATGACCAAGGCGGCTTTGTTGTCGGAACGCGAATTACTGCCAACGGTGACGATCCTGTTCATTCTCCAGCCCCGAAGTTATCGGCCGCAGAGCGGTAGATTGCGTCTGGAAGTCGGCGGCGAACTAACGCAAGAACTCCGCTTTCGGGAAGTGCGGATGTGGGAACAGGAACCGCAACCGTGGTGGGGAAACGTGCCGGCGCTTATGCCGCTTTATCCACTTTGTCGGCACGGACAGCGTTCGCGCGACGCGGTACTTCACGCCGCTGCGGTGATACGGGAACAGATTACGAGCGGTCCCGAACAGGCGGATGCGCTGTTTCTGTTGAGCGTTTTTGGTAACATTGCGGATCGACGTTTCGACGCGGCGGCATTGATTGGGAGAGAAATCATGATGGAATCCAAGGTTTTGCGCGACGTGGAGCGGAATGGCCAGTTGAAACAGGTCCGTCAGGATGTCTTGCGGGTGCTGGCCGTTCGGTTCGATCCGACGACGGCAGAGTCCTTCGCGGAGAGAGTAGGTGAGTTCGACGATCTGGATCAGCTAGCGGACCTTCACCTGCTCGCCATCCGCTGCACTAGCCCGGAAGAGTTCCGAGCAGCGCTCACCGAACCATCTCGATCCCGTCCGACCAGGCGACGGCGAAACAGGTCGTGACGAGCCGTCGTCGTTTTCTTCTCAAGACGCCTGTGTCCGCATTCATTCGAGACAAAAAGGGCATCTTGGCCTCTTCCTACGGAGAGAACCATTGTGGGCGAGATTCGGACACTATTTCGGCTAACCAACGTCATCGACTCCGGCCTGCACCGGCGCGGCATGTTGAAGATCGAGGATATTCGTTCGTGCGAAGTCGAGGCGATGGTAGACACGGGCGCGGTCCGCCCCGTTGTGTCTCGGCAAATCGTTCAGCAACTCGGACTCGGCATCGCGCGTCGGGGCGTGGTGGAGTTGGCTGATGGCAGGCGTGAAACGGTGGACGTGACAGAACCGATCGAGTTCACCTGGGGAGACCGGTCCACTTCTGAAGAGGCTGTTGTAGTAGGTGACGATGTCCTTATTGGGCAAATTGTGCTGGAAACTCTCGACCTTATTGCCGATTGCGCGAACCGGCGCCTGGTGCCGAATCCGAAACACCCCGATTTTCCGGTGTTGTCGCTGAAGTGAGCTAGCTTAGGGCCGAGCGTTCCGTTTTTGAAAGTAACCTATGTCGTTCCAGAACTTCACCTTTCCCCAGGTCGCCCTGGACCTCGGCCTGACGCTGACCGACGCGGACCTGTTCTCTCAGGTTTCGCCTTCTGTCGTTCGGCCCGAGTTCCTGGCAATGGTGTTGGACGGAGCAAACCTGTCCAGCGCGATCAATACCGAGAAAGCGCGCTCCGAATTCGTCATCGCCCCGGTGCTGTTGGAGCTGCGCCGGCTATACGCGGGTCGCCTCGGCTTATTTTCGGGGATTGAACTGGATGCGGATGCGAGCCGCGGTTTGAACGGTATCTGCGATTTTCTGATCACCAAATCGCCACAGCAGCACGTTGTCACCACTCCTCTAATCACAATTGTTGAGGCGAAGAACGACAACCTGCGGGCCGGACTCGGACAGTGCATCGCGGCGATGTGCGCCGCCCAGATGCTCAACAAGGCAGCCTCGTCCTCCGTCACGATGGTTTACGGCGTCGTGACAACGGGAGGTTCCTGGAAGTTCACGCGCCTGCGCGATTCGGAAGTCACTCTCGACCTGGTAGAATACCACGTCGAAAGCCTGGCGAAAATCCTGGGCATTCTCGGCCATATCGTGGAAACGGCCTAACTCGTCGCATCTTTCGCCGTGAATACCAACACGTCCTTCCCCGCGTCGAAATCCACCACCATCGTCTGCCCGTCGCGCACCTCGCCCTTGAGCAGCTGCCGGGCCAGCGCCGTCTCCACCTCGTGCTGGATGACGCGCTTTAACGGCCGTGCCCCATACGCCGGGTCGTGGCCGACGCGCACCAGGTAATCGCGGGCCGCATCGGTCAGTTCCAGCGTGATATGGCGATCCGCCAGTCGTTCGCGCAGCCGGCCAAGCAGGATTTCCACGATCCGCTTCAGGTGCGCCTTGCTCAGGGCGTGGAAGACGATCACGTCGTCCACCCGGTTCAGGAACTCCGGCCGGAAGTGCTTGCGCAGCTCCTCCATCACGGCCGTCTTCATGCGGTCGTAGACTTCGCCGACGTAGGAACCCTGGTACTGCAAGATGCGGTGGCTGCCGATGTTCGAGGTCATGATGACGATGGTGTTGCGGAAGTCCACCGTCCGCCCCTGGCCATCCGTCAGCCGACCGTCGTCGAGCAGTTGCAGCAGCACGTTGAACACGTCCGCGTGCGCCTTCTCGATCTCGTCGAACAGCAACACGGAATACGGACGACGGCGTACCGCCTCGGTCAGCTGGCCGCCCTCCTCGAAGCCGATGTAGCCGGGAGGGGCGCCGAGCAGGCGGGCTACCGTGTGCTTCTCCTGATACTCCGACATGTCGATGCGCACCATCGCGCGCTCGTCGTCGAAGAGCGCTCCCGCCAGGGCGCGGGCCAGCTCTGTCTTGCCGACGCCGGTCGGGCCGAGGAAGATGAACGAGCCGACAGGGCGGTTCGGATCTTTCAGACCGGAGCGCGCCCGCATCACCGCTTCCGCGACGGCTGTCACCGCCTCGTCCTGGCCGATGACGCGCCGGTGCAATTCGTCGTCGAGGTGCAACAGCTTCTCTTTCTCTCCTTCCAGAAGGCGCGATACCGGCACCCCGGTCCAGCGACTGACGACGTCCGCGATGTCCTCCTCGCCGACTTCATCCTTGATGAGCCGGGCCGTGCCTTTCTCTGCGCCGATGCGGGTTTCCTCATCCTTGATCTGCTTCTCCAAACCAGGGATGGTGCCGTATTGCAGCTCGGCCGCCTTGTTCAGATTGCCCTCGCGCATCAGGCGTTCGAGGTCGGTGCGGGACGACTCCAATCGGCCGCGCAGCTCGCCGAGCTTTTGCACCTGCTCCTTTTCGGCCTTCCACTGCTTCGTCAGCTCCTCCGAGCGCTGCTTGCTGTCCTTCAGTTCCTCGCGTACTTTTCCCAGGCGTTCTTTCGAGGCGGCGTCGCGCTCCTTCTCCAGGGCCATGCTCTCCATCTGCAATTGCAGGACGCGGCGATGCACCTCGTCCAGCTCGCGCGGCATGGAGTCGATCTCGGTGCGCAGCTTCGCCGCCGACTCATCGACGAGGTCGATGGCTTTATCGGGTAAAAAGCGATCCGCAATGTAGCGATTGGACAGCACCGCCGCCGCCACCAGGGCCGAATCCTTGATGGTGACGTTGTGATGCTTCTGGTAGCGCTCTTTGAGGCCGCGCAGAATCGAGATGGTGTCTTCGACCGTCGGCTGATCGACGACCACCGGCTGGAAGCGCCGCTCCAGGGCCGCGTCCTTCTCGATGTTCTTGCGGTACTCGTCCAGCGTCGTGGCGCCGATGCAGTGTAGCTCGCCGCGGGCCAGCATCGGCTTGAGCAGATTGCCGGCGTCCATCGCGCCCTCGGCCTTGCCGGCGCCGACGACGGTGTGCAGCTCGTCGATGAACAGAACGACCTGACCCGCGGCGTCCAGCACTTCCTTGAGGACGCCCTTGAGCCGTTCCTCGAACTCGCCGCGGAACTTCGCCCCGGCGATGAGAGCGCCCATGTCAAGGGCGACGATCTTCTTTTTCTTCAGCCCCTCCGGCACGTCGCCGCGCACGATGCGCTGGGCCAAACCTTCAACGATGGCGGTTTTGCCCACGCCAGGTTCACCGATGAGCACGGGGTTGTTCTTGGTCCGGCGCGACAGCACCTGGACGACGCGGCGAATCTCCTCGTCGCGGCCGATGACCGGGTCGAGCTTGTCGTCGCGGGCCATCTGGGTCAGGTCGCGGCCGAACTGCTCCAGCGACTTGTACGTCGCTTCGGGATCTTGCGAGTTGACATTTTCGCCTTTGCGGACGTCTTTCATGGCGTTCAGCACCTTGTCGCGCGTCCAACCTACCTGGCGCAGCAATCGCCCTGTGGCGCCATCGTCCTCACCCAGCGCGAGCAGGACGTGTTCGGGGGCGATGAACTGGTCGTTCACCTTCTTGGCCTCGTCTTCGGCGCGGCTGAGGACGCGGCTCATCCGGCCCGAGAGGTAGACCTTGTCCGGCTCGACCGCGGGGCCGGACACTTTCGGCAGGCGCTCCACTTCTTTATCCGCGCGGCGTTTCAGCTCCTGGGCATCGACGCCGGCGCCTTGCAGTAGGTCGGTGGTGCGGCGGCCGCCCTGCGAGAGCAGGGACGCGAGGAAATGTTCGACGTCCACCTGCTGCTGGCCGTTGGCGGCGGCCAACTTCTGGGCGGCGCTCAAACTCTGCTGTAAGGTCGTGGTCAGGCGCTCGAAGTCCATAAAGTGCCTCCGTCCTTGTCGGCCTACAAGATGGCCGGCCGTCCGGATTGACTAATGAACAGGAAGACGTGTGCAATTGCCGCTTGCGGCTTGGCGGCCCTGTGCTGCGAAGCCGCAAACGGGTGACACTGCTGTTAGACGAAGAAGGCCGGCGCTGTGCGCCGGCCCCCTTCAACCGAGAACTCCGTTCAATTACTTCTTCTTGCGGTCCACGGAAATGTTGGCGACCTTCTTGTTGTCGTGGGCCATGGTGACCATGACTTCCGCGTCTTCATTCAGCTCTTTGAACGTGTTCTTCGCGAGGAAGGACTTCCGTTCGCCGCTGACAAGCTCCTCAACCTTGAACTCGGCGGGGACGGTGAAGGTCTGTTTCTTCTCTTCACCCTTCTTGCCGACCATCAGAGTCAGCGTGCCGTCGTTGTAGGAACTGAACGTCCCGCGGATGACGTTGTGCCGATCCACGGCGATGCTGCTGATTTTCTTGGTGCCGTCGAGCGTGATGGTGACGTCGGCGTCTTCATTCAGCTCGCGGAAGGTGTTCTTGGCGAGGAAGGACTTCTTCGCGCCGCCGACCAGCTCGTCAACCTTGGTGTCGTCGAGAACGTCGAAGCTCATTTCCTTCTCGTCGCCCTTCTTACCGGTCATGATGGTAAGCGAGCCGCTCTTCCAGGACTTGAATTTGCCCTTGATGACGTTCGGGTCCGCCTTCTTCTCTTCAGCGGTCACAAAGCCGGCGAAGGCGACCAGGCACAGCCCACTCAGAATCGTTCGCATCATGAGTCCACTCCCTTTAACACGGATGTCTCCCCGGCCACGTGCCGGAGTTCACTTCGATGCCGCTTCTGTCCGGTTCGCACCGACATGCCAGGCAATCGCGATGACGCTTTACACTCAGCAAATGACATGCCAGCAGCGCCTGGTTGCCGATGGCCTTCACAAGTCGCTGAAATTGCGGGAGTTAAACGAAGAAATGGGCATGAGGCAGCGCGTGAGAGCGCAACACGCAAGCAACGGAATGAGCCGGGGCGGACCACGCGTGGGCAAGCCGATGCTCACGAGGTAAGGGAGGGAATATGCGCGAAACGCAAGCAAATGGACCGGTCACTTCTTCGCGCACACGCTCGCCGATAGGTACTCGCGGTTCATCCTGGCGATGAAACCGACGCTGATCTCCTTGGGGCAGGCGGCCTCGCACTCGTAGTAGTTCGTGCAGTTGCCGAAACCCTCGGCGTCCATCTTCTCCACCATCTTGCGTACGCGCGCCTGCTTCTCAACGGCGCCCTGCGGCATGAGCGACAGATGGGACACCTTGGCGGCGACGAACAGCATGGCCGAGGCGTTCTTGCAAGCCGCCACGCAGGCGCCGCAGCCGATGCACGCCGCCGCGTCCATCGCCGACTCGGCGTTTTCCTTCGGCACCGGCAGGCAGTTGCCGTCCTGGGCGCCGCCGGTGTTCACCGACACGAAGCCGCCCGCCTGGATGATGCGATCGAAAGCGCCGCGGTCGGTCACCAGGTCGCACAGCACGGGAAAGGCTCGGGCACGCCACGGTTCGACATAGATCACGTCGCCGTCCTTGAACTGGCGCATGAACGTCTGGCACGACGCCACGCCGCGCTCCGGGCCGTGCGGCTTGCCGTTAATCATCAGGCTGCACGTGCCGCAGATGCCCTCGCGGCAATCGCTGTCGAAGGCGATCGGCTCCTCGCCCTTCTCGACCAGCTCCTGGTTGACCACGTCGAAGACTTCCAGGATCGACATGTCGGCGTGGACGTTCGTCGCCTGGTAGGCGGCCATTTTCCCAGGGTCGGCGGCGTTTTTCTGGCGCCAGACGTGGAGGGTCAGGTTCATGCGCACTTCCCGTATTCGCCGCTTGCGGCTTAGCGGGGGCGCCGCTA
>JBBQPD010000027.1:0-16435 GCA_038331535.1 Gemmatales bacterium
AGCCCCGGCGCAGCGGGGAGTCCGGCACACGTCACCAGGCTTCCATCCTTCCATGATGGCATTCGCGCCTGGCCTTCGACCGCAGCGTTGGCAATCAGGTCCAGGCGGCAACGCAGCGCGGTCGATCGGGTCGGCGTCACAACGTGCGCGTGCGCAGCCAATATGCGGAATCTGCGTGCGAAGGGACAGACGCGCCTGCCTGCGGCACGATCCGGAGTTGCTTCCTAAGTCTCTTTCCCCGTTCCTCAGCGCGCCTGACGCCATGCCACACTGACGTTTCTGGCAGTCGACAACAGTGGTCCGCAAACTGGCGTCAGGCCTCATGCCGACGACCGCACTCTCGTAGTTTGGCTGTCGCCTGCCAAATCGGCAGCGCAAAAAGTCTCGCGACTGTTGAACAAAGCCGAAGCGGCAGCCGTAGAATGGTGTCTAGTTTCTCTGAGATAATTGCGTTTGGGCGCGTCCGACGCCCTGCGGCGCCGCTGTGTGCTCCACTTCCTGGCAAACCCTTTCTCTTTCACCAGGAGGTCCTCATGGGACAACTGCACGACTGCATCGCCGAAATTCTCGTGCTCGGCAACCTCAGTCCGGCCACCCGACACAATTACCTTCTCTACTGTCGAAAGTTCGCCGCCATCTTCGGACGCTCGCCCGCAGACCTGGGTGAAGCTGACATCCGTCGGTTCTTCCGGCATGGCATCAAGTTTCAATCCCCCCTCAGCTTGACGATCGCCAGCCAGCAAAGGCAGCCGGAGAAGCACCGCTGCAACAACACCCCGCTTGACCGGTCGCTCCGCCGCAGGCGCGGCCGCGTCTTTTGGCGGCTGAGGACGGCGCGTTGTTGGCGTAGGGTTAGATTCTCGGCGACGAGGGTAGCTCGGCGGACCCAGGTGGCCCGCAGCAGGCGGAACAGAGCCCAAAACAGGATCATCGCCGTTTCTCGTCGGGAAGAACTGCTCCAGGAAAGAATAGCTCTGTTCCGGATCTTGTGCGTGACCTTCACAACAGTCGCGGCCATCTGCGTCGATTCCGCAGTTGCCGTGCCTCAACGTCGAGGGGAATGTCGAAGCGCGCCGAACGTTCGGCACCGAAGAATTGACACTTCCTCCTGCCCTTTTTGGAGTTTTCGGTAGGCACAAGTACCGCACCCGGTTACAATGGCTCCGGGACATCGCGCCGATACCATCGCCTGGAACGGACCGATACCATCGCCTGGAACGGACTCATATGATTCGCTTTGCACTGGCATTGCTGCTTCTCGCAGGTGCGGCAACTGCCGACGAGGCCCGCCAAGTTAAGATCCTCGCCCGCGGCCCGTGGGCACACCTCTCGACGCACGACTCCGCCGGAATCGGCACCGACCGCGCACCACTCACCCGCGTGATCCGCACCGTGGACGAGCTGAAGAAGGCAGCCGGTAGCGGGGCGGACCTCACTGTGGCGAAAGCGTTCAAGCTTGCCACCATCGATTTCGACAAGAACATGATCTTGGCCATCGAGGACGGCACACAGCCGATGGTCGGAGTGAGCGGTGGTGCCCCGCCGAGCGCCCCGTATACGGTGTCGATCGTGCGCATTGACCGCGACGAAGCCGGAAAGACACTAACCGTCCGCTGGCGGCGGCTACTTCGCGCCAAGGACCAAGTGTTGACCCGTCCGCTCGAAGCGGTGTTAGTTGAGCGGTCTGACGCCGAGGTGAAGTTCGACCGCCTTCCCGACCCACCAGCGAAGCCGGAGAATCCGCCCGCGGCAGGCAAAGATGTCACGCCAGTAGGACGTGTCTTCTGGCCGGACGGTTGGCCGCCGGAGACCCCGCGGAAGGAATGGTTCGTTCGCAGCGAAGAAGAGTTGATCGACCAGCGACTGCGCGCCCCAGAACCGGTCCTGGAAAAAATGCGCGCCGAATCAAAGGCCCGGTACATGAAGGCGCTGAAGGTAAGCGAAATCGATTTCACAAAACAGATGGTTGTCGGCGTGAGCGGAGGCGTGCAACCGGTTGGCAGTCATGTCGAGGTCACACGGGCCGAGGTCGACGCAGCCGGCAAGACGCTTACCGTCTACTGGAGACTGCGCTCGCCCAACAAGGACAAGCCGGCGCAGGGGATTACGCACCCGGCGGAAGTGGTACTACTCGATCGCTTCTCTGGCGACATCCGGTTCCAGAAGGAGCCGAAATAAGCCCAACGGGGATGTTCACTATGGCTGCCCAGCCTTTGTCGCGGATGGTGCATCACTTATGCGCGAACACCAGGCCGGACCATGATCGCCCGCCTCCCACACCGATCCCGTATGGTCAAAATAGTCGGCCGAGCCGAAAACAAGCGGCAAACAGAGTCCAGAATGCTCACCGGCGAAAAAGTCGGCTTAACGGAAGTGGTTGAGTGAGGTACTTGGGGCGTGGACATAGCCCAGGGTGTAGTAATCGCCGCTGCTGTCATTGCTGGCGACGTAGCCCGCCACGCCTCCGACAGCCCGTGAGCCGGGGGCCGGGGCCAGGGCGAGGGGGTCGGCCTGGGACAGGTCGTCGTTGTTTTCGGACTCCATCTGCAGGGGCGGGGTCGCGGCGCTGACGCGCAGGCGGTACTCGCCTTGGTAGTCGTAGTAGGGGCGCACCGCGACGAAGTAGGTGCCGCTGGCCGGCAGCTTGACGGTGGGCGAGTCGCCCTGGCCGTCGTAGGAATAATAACCGCCCCCGTAGGAGTAGAACGCGGTCAGGTAGCCGCCGGGGCCGTAGACGTCATAGCGCAGGGCGCTGTAGCGCGGGCTGCCTGGGTTCTCGGCGGACACCGTCAGCAGCTCGCCCGCCGTCCCGGCGAAGCCCCACCAGTCCACGTCCGCCGTGCTCGACAGGTTGCCCTGGCCCGCGGCCCACTTCAGCCCGGCCGGTTCCTCGACCAGGTCCAGCGGGGGGTGCTCTCCGCCGTGTCGTCATCCAGGCCTTCAAGGGTGAAGCCGGGCGACGCCTGCACGGTGAAGGTGCGGACGAACGGCGCCGCCAGGGCGTTGCCGGCGCGGTCCGTGAGACCGGCGACCCTCAGGCGGTACAGCCCCGGCTACAGCGGCCCGTCGATGCGATACTCCGCCGACAGCCCGCTGCTGTACCCGGTGGCCTGCAGGGTGTAGAGCCGAACGTCCTCGCTATCAAAAAGGTCGTTCGTACCGGCGGCTTGCAGCTCGAGGTGGGACGGGTCGTTGACCGTGGCCGCCGCCAGGTCCTCGGAGAAGGTCAGCGTGAAGCGGTCCACCACCCCCGCCTTCGTGCCCCCCTCGTCCGCCAAGTTCGTCCCCGTGACGACCGGGGCGACCCTGTCCGTGAGGCTGACGTCGAGCAGGTACTGCGCGCGGAGGCCGCGGTCGGCCGACGCCTCGACGTGAACGTAGTAGACGCCGTCCTGCGTGGCCGTGTAATTCAGCGCCCCCGACGTGGTGACGGCCACGGGAGTGCTGCCCTCCCGCTCGATGCTCAGCGTGACGTCCGCGGTCGTGAGCGAGCCGAAGGACGGCAGGGCGAGGTTCAGGCTGACGGCGTGCCCGGTGTTCAGAGTCCCCAGCCGGAAGTAATCCCCGTGCCGCTCGGCGGATTCCTGGAATGTGCGATCGCCCGTCGGCTGGTGTTACCGGACGATGACCTGGTCCTTTACGTGGCGGTTCGCGGTGCGCCAGTGCGGTAGCTCCTCATGAAGCGGGTGACGAGGTTACCCGTTGCCCCCGTCTGCTTATGCACGGCCAGGGCGATCGCCGAGGTGTTCCGCTCGCCGGTCGAGTATTGGTCCGGATGCATAGCTTGGTCAGGCACTTCGGTCGATGGGACCGAAGCGGTGAGTTGACAGCGACGGCAGTCACTTCCGTAGACCCTGTCATAATTGTTTGTTGAGTCTGTCGAGGGACACCCGGGTCTCGCGAGTCAGCCTGGATGAACGTGCCCCCTTCGCCAGCTCCGCGAGCAGGCGCCTCGCCATCGGGGTTCCGATCATCTCCAGCACCTCGACCGCGTGACCCAGACGGCGGTGTTCTGGCTCCTGCGCCTCCAGGGTCTGGACCAGACGCCTCTTCACCTCGGCCAATCCTGCCTTCCCGAGTGCCTCGCACAGCGCCGCTTCCGCAGCCGGGCCGAGGTCGGCCAGCGTCTGGCTCGTCATTTCGCGCTGGGCAAACTCGTCTGAATCGAGCTGGTGGACCCTGGCAGCGATCTTGTCTACGTCGATCACCAAAGCCAGTTCGAGGTCGAGCCTCAACCGGACCACGCCGCGTCTCCGCACGCGGCACCCTGACAGACGGCGGCGAACGCGACCTTCGGATCGGCCGTCCTCAGGTCTTTCCAAAGCCCGGCCAGCGTCTTCGCCGGGTCGCCCCCTGGACCGCTCATGACAACAGCAGATGGACCCGCGGTGACTCGCGCATGGATATCGAGCGTCCAGTGCTCGAGGTCCATCTGTGTCAGGCAAGTGTGACGGCGTGATACCCGAGCAATCGTGAATCGCCGTATGAACCATGCCTGCGAGAGGAGGGCATCACTCAAAGTGAAGCACGCCGAAGTGCTTCTCGCTTTTGAAATCGGCGTAAGTCATCACCCACTGCGCGAACAATTCCCACTTGGGATCGCGCGGGCCACGACCGCGGGCGACGTTCAGGCACCAGCGGTCGCCGGATCGGGGCAGTTGGCCACCTAGCGCCTCGTAGGGGATGGCGAACTCGACCACATAGTTGTCGTCGCCCGGCCGAACGGTCGCGGTCCACCGGGCATCCCACTTGACGGCGCCGGACTGGGCGTCGAACTGGACGCCTTTCAGATTGACTGCAAACTGTCGGCGATCTTTGCCGTCGCCGGCCAGGTCGAACGTCACCTCGATGTAGTCCTCCTTCTTGATGGCCGGATCGTCCCGCTCCTTGACCAGCGGCGTCAGGGTCCGCGGCGCCTTCTCGGCAGCCGCGACGGCGACATAGACCGCCTTGTCGTCATAGGCGACCCGAAAGCGCGTGGGGTACAGCGGCTCTTTGCGGCCGTGGGTTTCGAGCAACTGCTGTTCTGCTGGCTGCTTGCCATATTCCGCATCACCGATCAGGCCGTCGGCGATCGGGGCCTTGCTCACACGCTGGGCCGTCACGCTGCGGCGCAAGATGGGTCGAACCCAGTATTCGACATGCGGTTGCGGCGCCACTGGGCCTGCGACGGCATAGACGGCGCCACGGAGCATCGGCAGGGGCACCAACTGCTTCGGATCGAAGCGGGCCTCCACGCGCACCGTTGCCTTGCCCTTTGCCGGCAGCTTGATACGGGCCGCTGCCGGCTCGAACTGCCAGCGCGTACCTGCCGTTTCATAGCGATACTCCAACACGGCGTCGGTCGGTCCGGGGTTCTCCACGACTGTCTCGATGGTGATGCGATCCATGCCGGAGGGGACGTTGAGATCCGTCATTGTCAACGCCTCGGGGAATGCCGGTAGCGGATCGGCCAGCCCCTCGACGACGGCCTTCAGGAATTGAGGATGATACTGGTCGTACTTCTTGCCCGAAGGAGGATCCACCCGTGTCATGATCACGACCAGATCGTGGAGCGGATCGAGGAAGGCCGTCGAGCGGAAATAGCCTTTGTGACCGAAGGTGAAGGGACTCAGCCCCGGCACACGCCACGGCATGGTGCCCATTCCCCACACTCGATCGTTGGTGTACGGCCCCAGGGTTTGTGTCAGCCGCCGCGGTAGCATTTCCTCGAAGGTCTTTTCGCTCAGGTAACGCTTGTCGCCGTAGGTGCCGCGGTTGAGTACCATCTGCCAGATGCGAGCCAGATCGTGGGCCGTGCTCTGCGTCGCGCCGCCGGTGTTGAAGACCTCGGTATGCTTGCAGCCGAGCGGCTCGAGCAGGTGGTCGCGGGCAAAGGTGGAGATGGATTTCCCAGTGGCGAGCGAAGCCAGCGCCCACGCCAGTTCCAGGCTCGTGCCGGTGTACTGGTAGCCCTGACCGATGGGCGTGTGCGGCAGGACGACGGCCAGGCGTTCTTCGAGGTCCGGCGTCGGGTGGAAGTCCAGGGAGAAAGCCGTGTGCGTGTAGAGAGCGCGCAGGGTGATTGGCTTCTGAGTCTTGATGCCGTGCAGCGGTCCGGGCAACTCCGTGATCGGCCGATCCAGGTCGAGCCGTCCCTGGTCAACGACCTGCATGAGCATCAGGCCGGTGACCATCTTGCTTGTCGAAGTGAGGGGGAACATGGTGTCGCTCGTCACCGGCTTCCCCTGATAGCTCTTGCCGTACGCTTTCTCAAACACGACGACGCCATGACGGACGATGCACACGTCGAAGCCTTCGGGGCTATCCTCGGCCCATCGGGTCAGAGCCGCGTCGATCGTGCCCGGCGCATCCGCCTTCATGCCGGCGTCGGCCAGGGTGCCTTCGTGGAGAACGCGGGCCGGCTTCCCCGCGCTGGGCACCGGTGAGCGGAATGGCAGCGCGAAGCGCTGGTCCCGGTCGAAACCGTAGAGCCGGCGTTTGAGGCCAATCCACCACTGTCGTTCCTTTTCCACCGCTCCCTGGTAGAAGTCGGCCGGATCAGCGGCGCGCGGCACCTCGTGCAGAGCGGCCAGATTCCTGGCGTTTTCGGCCGAATCGGCCAGGGGCACGTCCGTGAAGTTCCAGCGGCTGGCCTTGAGCCGGGCAACGAGAGCCGGCGCTTGCTGCTCGAAGTTCGACTTGTCGGGAAGTCGGTACAGCGTGACGAAACGACGCGAGGCGGGGAGCTTGCTTTCGGCGCCAGGGATGATCTCGACCACGGCGCCGTGCCGGCCCGGAGTGGATGCGCGGGGCACCACCTGGTAATCCGGGCCATACACCGTGGTCTTGAGCTGATAGGCGCCGAGCAGTGCGCGAATCTGTTCGGGCGGGGCGAACTCGAAGCCAGGCAGCGTATCGTCGTTGAGAAGATACCGGGACGCGACCGGCGTCAACTTGGCGTACTCCGCGGCGCGCTGGGCGTCGGGCATGTCAGCCAGTGCCGGCGCGGCGTCTGCCGTCTGGCACAGTCCCAGAGCCAGCACCAGCGGACGCAGAATGCAAGGCGCGGTCTTCATGATCGTTCACTTCGTAGGCGGTGAGAGTCTGATTGAATTAGCGTGTCTGCGTCAACCGATCCACAGCGACCTTGAGAAAGTACACGGTCGAGCCACTCAAGTAAACCGTGCCGACGTGCTGATCGTCGACCTGAATCGTCCGGGCGGAGTAATAGCGGGCGGCGATGTTCGTCTCCGGCAACATGGTCACGGTGTGGCCCGTGTTCCAGGTCTGCCCGTCGTCGGCAGAGAAATTGTAGCGGAGTCCCTTGTTTGCCGTCCCCACTCCCCAGGTCACCAACACACGACCGTCCGACAACGTGGTCAGGTAACGTCCTTCGGCATTGTCACCCTCAGGGATGGCCGGGAAGTTGGCGATCGCGGCCCAGGTGCGGCCCTCATCCGTGGAACGCAGAAATACCGGTCCCATCGCCAGCAGCGTCCCCTTCGCGGTGCGGACGATCTGCTGAAACGCATGTTGCTTCTCGTCCGGCCCCTTGAGCGAGAACACCTCCGACTCCCGTTTCCTGGGATCGAAAAGCCGCGGCGGGAGGGCGCGGAGCGGCAACAACCAGCGCCCCTCGCTCCAGGGAAGAACATTGTGGCGAACCGCGCCGAGATGCTTGCCGGCAACGGGGCCGATCAATTGCTGTTCGCTCCAGGTGCGTCCCTGGTCGCTGCTCAGCGTGTAGAGTAAGGCTCGTTCGTAATAGCCGTCCTTGGCCTTGTCGTCGGCAATGTAATTCCAGGTGACGATCAGCCGACCATCCGGGAGCGCGTCCGCGGTGCCGGGGTAGATTTCAACAGTCTTCACTTCGCGGATGACGTCGGGTCGCTTGGCGGAGGTGGTGATGGCTTCCGGTTGCTCCCAGGTCTTGCCGCCGTCGGTCGAGCGTATCCGCATCAAAACCTGGGGGCCCTTGTAGGCGACGACGAGCGTCCCATCCTTCGCCCGGCAGATGGAAGGATGAATGTGTCCTCCCGCTTTCGGGGAGGCCGCGACGGTGATCGGCGTGTCTTCGGTGCTCTTCGCGGGCAACGCTGAGCGCATGAACTCGGCCATATGATCGATGGCCTCTCGCGCTTCAGGAAGCAGCGGTTCGTGGGATTGGAACACATGGAACATGCCAGGCCACACTTCCAGCCGCACCGCGATGCCGTCGGCACGAGCCTTCCGGGCCACACGAGTGCTATCGTCGCGGAGCATCTCATGCTCGCCGGCCTGAATCAACAGTGGCGGAATCCCCCGATAGTCGCCGAAGACAGGGGAGGCCAATGGATTGCGCGGATCGGTCTTCCCCAGATAATGGTCCCGGAACACGGGCATGGTTTTCGCACTGATGATCGGATCCTGCACCGTCTTGAGCGAATCACTCGCGAGCGTCAAATCGGTGGTCGGTGACAGGGCGATTCCGCCCGCTGGCAACGGCAATTTGCGGTCGCGCAGCGCCAGCAATGTCGCCAGGGTCAAGTTGCCGCCCGCCGAATCTCCGGCGACGAACGTGGCCCGAGCAGGTCCGGGGCCGGTCGGTCCATTCGCGACCATCCACTTGTGTGCGGAAACACAATCGTCCAGACCAGCGGGAAAGGGGTGTTCGGGCGCCAGCCGATAATCGGGGAGGAGGATCGCGCATCTTGCCGCCGCCGAGATGTGTGCCGCCTGCGCGAGATAGAATCCGCCTGAGCCGGAGACGAAGCCGCCGCCGTGCAAATACAGCAAGCGCAGATCGGGGTCCGCGCCAGGTGCGATTACCCATTCACAGGGCATGTCTCCGACCTTGACCTTGATGAGCTTGACGTCCTTGATGGTCGGCTCACGGCGCGATCCCATGCCTCTCCGCAAAGCCTCCAGGTTGAAGTCGTTGCTGCCGAAGGGCGTCCGCTTGCGCAGCTTTTCCAGGTATTCGATGCCTTCCTTCGAGACCTCGCGCTTCATCAACTCCGGCACTGCCGGCTGGACTGCCGGTTTGGGTAGTTCCTGGCCGGCTGCGTGTGGGCACCAAGGACCGAAGGATAACGACCACACAAGTCCCGCGACGGTCAATGTGGAGCTCATGGCGTGCGTCCCTCGGATTGAAGATGGCGACAAGGCACGGGTTCCGGTTGAGTACGATTCCTTGAGCAAGATTCCGGAAGACTGCACTGATGTTACTCGTGAATTGGTTGCAAACAACCACCATGCCGGAAAAACAAGGCAGAGACCGCGGAGACATGCGCGCTCATTGCGTGCGTCGGTCCGACACACCGCGGTCGCTGTGACCGAAGCACGCAACCCTCCGGGTTACGGGAAGTGACATTCATCTTTCCTCCAACTGTCGGCCCAAGGCGGCGGGATCGGCGTCGTCATTCACGACCGACCGCCCGGTACCGCCCCGCCGGCCGCAAAAGGATCCCGGGATCTCGCTTCCAACTCCGCTAGGTATCGCCGAAGTGGTTCTTCCTATCGCATCACGTGGATCGGATCCCGTGGCGCGCGCGGCAGGCCGCTGTAGCTTCAGCTCCTTGATCAGGCCGGCAAGGCGACTTGTACGAGGACTCTTGCGCCGAGCCGACGGGCGAACGCTAACAAGTTGCCGTGTATGTGAGAAGCTTGCTTAACGCTCAGAACCTCACCGACCTTTTCGAGAACGATTTGATCAGTCGTCGTTGAGGATAGTGCCAATGCCACGGTTCTTGGTGAACAGCGAATTGCTGCTGTTGCCGAACAGGTCGAGGTAGAACGTCTCATTGGCCTCCTTCTTGTTGTCGCCGTTCACGACAATCGTGATGGTCTTCGTCGTCTCGCCGGGGTTGAACGTCAGCGTGCCGGTCTTGGCGACGTAGTCGTTGTCGCTCGTCGTGCCGGTGCTGTTCTCCGCGTGGCTTAACCACCCACGATGTCGTACACCCGTTCGACCAGCGCCGCGGCGATGGGACAGACGATCATGCCCGGCGCCATCTTGTTCATCGCGTAGGCGACGGTCATGCGGCGATCCACGTCGATGAGCGCCAGCGAGCCGCCCGCGCCGGCCCCGAAACACTGACGGCCTTCCGGGACGAAGGGCAGCACCTGCGGCCAGGGCAGGCCATAACCGACGCCGATCTTGAGCGGTACGCCCAGCACAAGGTCGATCGTGTTGCTTTGCACCTCGAAGATCCGGTCGATCGTCTCCGGCGAGAGCAGCCGGACGCCGCCGACTTCGCCGCCGCAGGCCACCGCCGACTGGATGCGCGCCACCGAGCGGGCGTTGCCGTGGCCGTTGGCCGCGCCGATGTCGGCGCGCCGCCAGCGCTCTGTCCAGCTGTACTCGATCTGGTTGGTCGGACCGGTGAGGGTCTTGAACAACAGGCTGTTGGGGTCGAGCTGGGTCGGATGCCACGGCGGCGACGGAACCGGTACCACGTTGGCGACCCGGTGGAACTCCGAGGGCGGCAGGCCGATGTGGAAGTCGGCGCCCAGCAGCCCCACAATGTGCGCGGCAAAGAACTCACCCAGGTGCTGGCCGGTGAGGCGCCGAATCACTTCGCCGATCAGGTGGCCGTAGGTCAGTGCGTGGTAGCCGGAGCTCGTCCCGGGTTGCCACCAGGGTGCCTGCGCCGCCAGCATGGCGGTCGACTTTTCCCAGTCGTAAAGGTCGTCGATGGTGACCGGCTGGTCCCAGCCCGAGACGCCCGAGGTGTGCGACAGCAGATGGCGGACCTTGATACCCGCCTTGCCCCGGGCCGCGAACTCGGGCCAGTACTTGGCGACGTTCGCGTCGAGGTCGAGTTCGCCGCGATCGACCAGCACCAGCGCGGCGAGCGCGGTCATCGTCTTGGTGGTGGAGAAGACATTGGCGATGGTGTTTTCGGTCCACGGCGCGGTGCGGGCCTCGTCGGTCCAGCCGCCCCACAGATCGACCACCATCTCGCCGTCGATGTTGACGGCGACCGAGGCACCGAGGTCTTCCCCCGACTCGAGCTTGGACGCGAACAGATCGCGCAGGGGCTCGAATCGGGCGCTGCACGTACCGCCCAGCGGCGTCGGATGATCTCTCACGAGGCCTCCGTTCAGAAGTCGCCGCTGAAACCGACTGCGCTGTGGCGCGGCGGGACCGGCCTGTCAGCATCTCAAGGCCCAGTCAGCATATTCAGCCCGGTCAGTAAGACATTGCGCCTCGGCGATCAATCGTCCTTCAGGATCGTGCCGAGGCCACGATTCTTGGTGAACAGCGAATTGCTGCTGTTGCCGAACAGGTCGAGGTAGAACGTCTCATTGGCCTCTTTCTTTCTGTCGCCGTTCACGACAATCGTGATGGTCTTCGAGGCCGCGCCGGGGTTGAAACTCAGCGTGCCGGTCCTGGCGACGTAGTCGCAGTCGCTCGTCGTGGCGGTGCCATTCGCAGTGGCGTACGACATCGTCACCGCTTGTTAGGGGCAGGTTGCACGGGTGGAATGACAAACGTATGCTGGATCGTTTCTTGCTGGAAGCCGAGCACTTCGGGGAAGCGCAGCCCGCGCAGCAGTTGGACGTCGAAGATCTCCTCCACCGCGGTCTGGAACTCCAGCAAAGCAATGACCTGGCCGCTGCGCAAGTCGACCGCCGCCACGCCGCATTTCAACTGCTCTCTACGTTCGGCCAGCGGTACGCCGTCCATTGCGGAAGTTTTTCGAATCTTGGACAGGCCGATAAACGCATACGGCCCGTACAGCACCAGTCCACGGGCGAAGCCGGGCACCTCGGCCACGGTCTGCCAGCGCCCGGTGGCGGGGTCCACCAGCACGAGCCGGCCGGTCCCGGATTCCAGCAGCCAGAGCCGGCCGTCGTGCAGGCGCGGCGAGTGCGGCATCGACAGGCCGCGGCCGATCATCTCTCCGCTACTCACATCCATCAAGCAGCCGCCCTGGGGCTTGTTGGCCCGCCAACCGCCGGCGTTGTCGGTCTCGCCCAGGGCGGTGACGTACTTGGGCCGGCCGTCAACGATGGCCAACCCGTTCAGATGACAGCGATCCTCGGCAGCTAAGGCGCTGATGAACGGCGGCTGCCAGCGCGGCACGAAACTATAGTCGGGGTGCAGCGTGCATAGGCACGAGAAGCGGGTATTGACGACCCACAGCTCCTCGCCTGCCCAGGCCAGTTCATGCACGCCGATGTCGCCGGTTACGTGAGAGGAGCGCGGGAGGAAGCAGGCGTCGTGCTGGCCCGCTGGCTCGACCTGCGGGGCAATGTCCGGGGCGTTCCGCAGGAACCAGACCTGATTGCGGGTGCCGATCGTCAGCCGGTGGGCATCCACCGCCAGGCCCATGGGCCTCTCGAACGTGCGCACCAGCATCGACAGCCCGCCCCCCGCGACCCGGGCGACCAGCAACTTATTGGCCTGGTAGGTGCTGACCAGGAGCGACGCGCCGAGCTGTTGTAGCAGGGCCACGAAGCTATCGGACTGGGTGTAACGAAATTCGACGGCGGTTGGTGCCGTTTCCGGAGCGGCCGGGGGACCAGCGCCACTCAGCTCCTGACGCGGCACCGTACACAGATCGGACATACATCCCTCCCTTTTCATCTATTGACGATTCGGCGAGCGGGGATTAGCCACCTGTTTGTTCTCCCCAACGGAGAGCCGACGCCCCCACTCGCCGTCGTCCGCTACAGCACCTTTTCAATCACGCTGCCCGTGAGCGAGCTGTTCAGCGTGTCGGTTACGGTGATTGTCTGACTCCCCTTCTTCCGCAGCACCAGGCCGGTGAAGGTGTGCACACCCTTGTCTGTTGCCGTGAACGTGTAGTTGGCGGGCAGCTTGGCACTCGAGTCCGAGCTACTGAAGTGGATCGTGCCGATATAGCCGGTGACCACGTTGCCGTAGGCATCCTGGACCGTGATGGTGAAGCTGAAGGCCACGCCGGAGCGGACGCTCGACGGGGCACTGATGAGGAACTTGCTGGCGGCCGCCGGGTTGACCGTGATGCCGCCCTCCGTGCCGGTGAGGCTGGCCCTCGTGGTATCGGTGGCCGTAATCGACTGGGTGCCCGCCGTCTTCAGCGTGGCGCTGAAGGTATGTTTCCCCGCGTCGGCGGCGGTAAACGTGTAATTGGCAGGCAGCACGGCCTTGGCATCGCTGCTGGTGAAGTGGACCGTGCCGGTGTAGGCACTGGCGACGTTGCCAAAGGCGTCCTTGAGCGTGACGATCAAATTGCCGGCGACCCCGGCGGTGACTGGCGAGGGGAAGCCGGCGACCGTGACGCTGCTCGCCGCGGCCGCGTTGACGGTGATACCCACCTCGCTGCCGCTGAGGCTGCCGTTCGTGGTATCCGTGGCCGTGATGGACTGCATGCCCGCTGTCTTCAAGGTGGCGTTGAAGGTGTGCATACCCCCATCGGCAGCCGTGAATGTGTAGTTGGGGGGCAGGACGGCTTGGCCGTCAGAGCTGCTGAAGTGGACCGTCCCCGTATAGGCCGCGTTCAGGCTGTCGTCGCTGTTGCGGGCCGTAACCGTGAAGCTGCCGGCAACCCCCGCGGTGGTGGATGATGGGAAACCGCTGACCGCGAACGTGCGCCATTCCCCGGTGTTGAGCAGCACGGAGACGTCGTTGCCGCCGTAGTTGGCCGTTGCGGCGTCGAGCCAGCCGTCGCCGTTGAAGTCGCCTGCCGCAACGCCCATGGGGTTCAAGCCCACGGCGGAATTCACCGCGGAGGAGAAAGTGCCGTCGCCCCCGCCGTGAAGGACGCTCAGGTCATTAGAGTTAGAGTTCGCCGTGGCGATGTCGATCTTGCCGTCGCCGGTGAAGTCCCCGAGTACGACCGAGACGGGGTTAAGGCCTGTGGCATAGTTCTCAGGGGCGCTGAAGCTGCCAAGGCCGTCGCCGAGCAGCACGCTGATGTTGTTGCCGGTGTAGTTCGCCGTCACCAGGTCCACTTTGCCGTCGCCGTTGATGTCTCCCGCGGCCACCGAGCGGGGAAAGACGGGATAGTCGGCAGTTAAAAAATTGTGGGGGCCCTGCAGGTAGCCGCTGCTGTCGCCCATCAGCACGTTGGCCGCGCGCCCTGCACCGTTGACCGTTACGAAGTCGTCGAAGCCGTCGCCGTTGAGGTTGGCCGCCGCCGCCCCGGAGTGATGGCCGTAGCCAAGTGAGGTGATGTACGGCCCCGAAAAACCGCCGTCGCCGTTGCCCAGCAGCACGTTGGCATAGCCATAGTCGCCGTAGTAGCTGTAGCCGTTCGACGTCACGCCGACGTCGAGCTTGCCGTCGCCGTTGAAGTCGCCCACCGCCGCGGACGCCGGATACGAACCGAGGCCGATGTTGTTGGGAGCCTGGAAGGTGCCGTTACCGTTACCCAGCAGGACGCTCACATCGTAGCTATTGGCCGTCACGAGGTCGAGCTTGCCATCGCCGTTGAAGTCGCCGACCGCGAGCGAGAGCGGTAAAAAACCCGTCGCGGAGGTCAGGGCCGGCTGGAACGTGCCGTTCGCGTTGCCGAGCAGCACGCTTACCGTGCTATTATAGTTGTAGTTCACGGCTGCGAGGTCCAGCCGGCCGTCGCCGTTGAAATCGGCCGTCAGCAGGAATTGCGGGGTGCCGACGGGGTAGCTGACCGGGGCGAGAAAGGCGGGGACGGTGCGGTCTTCCAGCGCCTCGACGGACAGCCGGGAAGCCGGCGGGCTTCGGCGGATCGGTTGCCGACGTGTTGGAGTCGAAGTCAGGGACTTGAGGATGTTCTGGAACCACATGGGAATCTCCTTGGTAAGTGTGATCGCTGCGAAGTCATGGTCATCGTGAGTGGTGAGTGGTGAGTAGTGGTTCGGACCACTCATCACTCACCACTCATTGCTCGCTGACCGCTTTTGTTTCAGGGGCCGGGCGCGGAGATGGTCCCGGTGAAGGAACCGGTGGTCACGCCGGTAGCTAAGTATTTCAAGCGTGTGGTGGAGAAGCTCCCGGTCGAGCCGGCAAATCGACCCGTACCGCCCGTGATGATGTTGTTCTCCACGATGGTGAGGACGCCTGGCGCTGTGAGCGTGGATTTCCCGCTCGAGGTACCGAACACCGTATCGCCGTTGGCCGCTGTGAACAGAAAGGTCCCGGTTCCGATTCCGGTCGCGCGGTTCACCGTGGCCAAAATGGTCAAGTTGAACTTACCCAGGTGGGTAGCGTTCCCCATGGCCGTCACCTTCACTGACACGAACGGCGGCTTTAATGGCGTCGCGATATCAACGCCTTCCAGGCTGCCTTTGAACGGCACCTGCGCTTGGGCCGCCGCGGGGCGGGCAAGCCCGAGTACGGACAGGATTGCCAGCGCGAGGCTGGCTGCGGAACTGTGGCGTTTCATGCTTTCTCTCCTTGTGGTCTGCGATACAATGGAGAGACATCGTTCCCGGCGCGCAGACCGAGCGCCGGGGCGGTGCCGGGCCGGTGAGGGGCTTGCTTGGCGGTAAGGACCCCACCGGCCGCTTTCGTTGATGCGATCTCGTAGGACGGTTTTTCAAACCGTCCTGTCGGGCGGACGGTTTGGAAAACCGTCCTACATCTGCTTCTCTTTCACGCCCAACAGCTCCACGGCCTCAGCTCGAAAGCGGCGGAGTTCCTCATTCTTCGGCTGGTTCTCGTCCATCCACGCAGCGCCCTGGTCATACCACTTGCGGGCCTCTTCCTTGTTGCCCAATTGCCAGTGGGCCATGGCCAGGAAGAAGGTGTTCCAGCTTTCCAGTTGGCCGCAGAACAACCCCATCGACTTGCGCAGGGCGGCGATGGACTCCTTCCAGCTCCTGGCCCGGTAGTGGGCCACGCCGAGCGTGTTCCAGTAATGCGCGTGTTTCGGAGCTAGCTCGACGGCGTCCGTGGCCAGCTTGACCGCCCGCTGTGCGTCACCCAAAGCGGGGTCGGGATTCGTCACCAGTGCCCAGGCCTGTTTGTTCAGCGAGCAGGCACGCTGCGCATCGGTCTGCAGGATCTGGATTTTCCAAGGACGCTCCGAGAACCGTTGGCCAGGTTCGTCGGCCTTGGCCGCCGGCGGAATCTCGGGCCAGCTCCAGTCCAGGCGCATCGCCTTGAGGCGCACGCGGATGGCGCGCAGGTCCCAGACGTGAATCGCCCTGGCGTAAGGGGCCGCCACCACCAGCTGCGTTCCGTCGGGCGTGAAGCCCATCCAGCCGGCCCGATCGCCGTGCGGGTCTTCCAGCTTGGCAACCGTTCGTCCGGTGGCGACTTCCTTGAGATGAATGACGGCCGGCGCCATTTCCAGGGCCATCAGTTTGCCGTCCGGAGAAAAGGCCACGTAGCCGGGTAAGGGATTGACATCCCGGTCCAGGCGGCGGATCGGCTGCAAGGTTTCCACGTCCCAAAAAGTAAGACACTCGGCTTCAATCCCTCCCGGTTGCAGTGTCGAGCGAAGCTGTAAGTGGTTGAGGGGTTGACGGATAAGGCCTGCGTCCTAGGAAAACGGTACTT
>JBBQPD010000028.1:0-16296 GCA_038331535.1 Gemmatales bacterium
GCTGTCGCTGGAATTCGCCCGCATGTACAAGCAGCTCGATCTCGGTATCGCCGTCGATCAGGTCGTCCGCGGCGCGGCGGATCGGCTGGAACTCGTCGATTTCAACGTGTTCGCCTCGGTGGTCAGCCTGCACCGTTCGACCGGCGGCAATCTGCCGCTGCTGCTGGACCGCCTGGCCATCTCCACGCGCGACCGGATTCAGTTCGAGGGATTGTTCCGCTCGGCCACGGTTCTCGGGCGCTACAGTACGGGGCTGATCGGAGCGATGGTGGCTCTCATCCTGGTTTACTTCTTCTTCTTCCAGACGGACCCGGTGCAGGGCAGTTGGGTGGGACGCTACTTCGACACGAGCATGGGTTATACCGGCGTCACGCTGTTCACGACCGCGATCGGCTTCGTGCTGCTCGGCGCGCTTCTGATGTTTTGGCTGTTGCGTGCCGACTATTGATCGAGCCGATTTTGGCCCCACGGTCGAGTTGCTTTCGGAGGGACGGCGATGGAAGCTTTTATCACCTTCGTGGTGTTCCTGCTCATAGCCGGGCTGATGTTGTGTTTCTACGAGATGCTATTAATTCGGCGTCAGCGGAAAATGCTTGCTCGGGAGAGTGAGGAGGGCGAACCCGGCGGCTTGATCCTGGGTGGTCTGACTCCGGCTCTCGCCGCCCAGATCCCGATCACCGAGAGTAATCGTTCCGACCTGCAGCGCGAGTTGCGTATCGCCGGCTACTATCGGCCGATGGCGCTGCTCGAATACGCCGCCATCCGAACCTTGCTGACAGTGCCGCCCATCATTGCCGCCGGCATCCTTGCCCTGTTCGCCGAGACGCAGCGGCAGGCGGTGTATTGCTGGGTCGCTGGCATCGTCCTGGCGCTGCTCGGCTACAGCTTGCCGCGCATCTACCTTTACTATCGCGGGCGGACGCGCTCCTGGGAAATCGAGCGCGGCCTGCCCGTCGCCCTCGACATGATGAACCTGTGCCTCAGCGCCGGCCTCAACGTCCTGAACAGTCTGGAGCGCATCGTCCGGGAGTTGTATCACGCCTTTCCCGTGCTGGCCTTCGAGCTGGACATTGTCCGCCGTCAGTCCGAGTTGCGGACGCTGGACTTCGCACTCATGCAGTTCGCCGAACGTACCGGCCTGCCCAACGTCCGCAACCTGGCCGTGATCCTCGGCCAATCCGAAAACCTCGGCACCGACACCGTCGTCACCCTGTCCGAGTACGCCGACAGTATGCGGACTTCCATGCGGCAGCGGGCCGAGGAATCGGCGAACAAGGCACCGTTCAAGCTGCTCTTCCCCGCCTATCTCATGGCCATCGGCGCCGCGATCCTTATCATCAGTCCCACGGTGCTGGAGTTTAACGTCTTCCGCAAGCGAAACACGATCAAGAATCTGAACTCCGAGTCGCTCGAATCGCTGGCGCCCCACTCGACGACACCTACCGAGCCACCCGACTATTCGCCAGGGCAGTGACGGAGCGTGGCGAATGACTGGGTAATCCGGCCATTCGCGGTGCTTCCTTCGAGGGATCGCAACGATGTTCACACCAGGGCGACGGAAGCCCGTCCTCCTCCTCGCTGCGCTGCTCCTCACCGGGGGTTGCCGGAACGAGAAGCCTGCCAATCCCGCGCCGGTTGAGAACCAGATACCCGAGACGCCTCCTGCCGCGAAGTTCGTCGTTCGCGACACCAATCTCGACATGGGCGAAGCCGATTACGGACAGACAAAAACCTCCGCCGTGCGCGTGGCCAACGAAGGAACCGCACCGCTGCGGGTGACCTTGATCGAGAGAAGTTGTCATTGCGGCGACGTCGAAGTACCGGCCCATGAAATCCCTCCCGGCGGCGAAGGAAAGATCGTAGTGAAGTGGACGCCGTCGCCCGGTCAGACGGGGTCGTTCACGCTGGCGGTCACGCTGGGAACCAACGATCCCGAGCGCTCACGACACCGACTGGAACTGGCCGGCCGTGTCAGCCCGCTCATTCGCATCCTCCCGGAGGAACGAGGAGTCATCGACTTTCAAATGATCGATCCGGGAAAAAGCGTGGAGCGCGAGATCAAGCTGGTGTCGAGCCGGCTGAAGTCGTTCGACCTCGAAGCGAGCACGACACTGGCCGGGCTGAAAACGGTCGTGACGAAGCTAACCCCGGATGCAGCCGGCGAGGATTTCCAGTCGGGCTACGTCGTCAAGGTCCGCACGTCTGAAGGGCTACCGGTTGGCTACCTGCACGAACGACTCATGCTCAAGATTCGCGCGCCGGAAGGCGAGGGCTGGACGGTCACGGTGCCCATCTACGGCGAGGTCGAGAATGGCATCTTTCAGGTGCAGCCGCGCGAAGTGGACTTCCGCAAGAAATCGGTGACCGAGGAGGATACGAAGGAGGTGCGCGTTCAGTTCTTCGTGCCCTCGAAAGACGATTCGCTTCAGGTGGAGCGCTGCGAACCGGCTTTCTTGCAATGCAACGCACCGAAGCAATTGAAGCCCGGCCTGTGGGAGTTCACCGTGCGCCTGCCCGGTGACAACGCCGACGCCGCGAAATATCAGCCGGACGGCACCTTCGAAGGGCGTATCTTCCTGCGCACGCCGCAAAGCAAGAGCCTGGTGCCAGTGAAGGTGAAGTGGACCGCGTCGGAGGCGGAGTGAGTCGGTTGCGGAAGAGGTCAGGCATGCCGGCCGCGTCGGCCCCCTCAGCGGGGGTGAAGCCACTGCCGTCCGATGGCCCCGCACTCGCGACGTGGCACTGGCGCGTGTTTTGGCTCATTGCCTGCGCCGCCGCCTGCCTGGCTCTCGGCCCGGCGCTCGTAGCCCACCTCAGACCGGGACCGCAGGAAGTCCTCGATTTCTTCCAGGAATGGGCCTCGGCAAGAAACCCCTCTCACGGCCTGCCGGTCTACGAGCGCCAGGAAGAGACCATGTGGCTCTATCTGGGCTACAAGGTCGGGCCGCGCGAATTCGTCATCACGCGCAACGCCCATCCTCCTTCATCCGTACTGCTCGCCCTACCGCTCGCTCGGCTCGATTATCCCGACGCCTTCCTCGACTGGAGCCTGATCTCCCTGCTCGCGCTCGCCATCAGCTTATGGATGGTCGTGCGCCAGCTGGGCGTTCCGTTCACCGCCTGGTCGCTGACACCCACCGTTACGCTCCTGCTGGTTTGCAACCCTTTTAGCCAGCAGATGATCCAGGGACAGCTCAATCTCGTCTTGCTCTTGCTGGTGACGTGCGTCTGGGTGGCGGATCGCTCGGACCGGCCGATGGCGGCCGGCCTCTGTCTAGGGGCCGCTACCGCGATCAAGTTGTTTCCGGGTCTTCTCTTCGTCTACTTCCTCCTCCGACGCCGCTGGGCAACATTCGCCTGGGGAGTGGCCGGTCTGATGCTGCTAACGGCACTGACAGCGCTCGTGTTCGGGCCTTCCGTATATGAGAGCTACCTCCGCCAGGCGATGCCGGAAGTGGCGGTTTATTACGACAAATGGCCCAACATCTCGCTGGCGGGTTTCTGGCTCAAACTCTTCGAGGGAAGATCCGGCCGGACCATTCCCATCTGGCACAACACAGTCCTGGCCTGGAGCCTGGTCCTGGTTTCGTGGGGAGTGGTGCTGTTTGCCCTGGCAAGAGCGATCCTTCTGGCACGCACTCGCGACGATAACGATCGGGCTTTCGCGCTCACGCTCACGGCCATGCTTCTGCTATCGCCGATTACCTGGGACCATTACTGCGTCTTGTTACTGTTGCCGATGGCGATCCTCTGGCGAGAGTTGCCGCCGTCGGGGCTGCGGCGTTCGGCCTTGCGCGTGTGCCTGGTCCTCATCTGGCTGACGCCGATGGCCTACTGGTATCCGCTGACCGGTGCGACGATCAAAACCTGGATGACGATGGTCGCCCTCCCCTGGCAGACGTTGACGGCCCTATCGCTGCCGTGTTACGCGCTCGTGGGTTTGTTCGTCCTCGGTCTGAGTCTGTGTCGCGAAGAAACGGCTCCCCCTCTCGCCCTCGATCCTGTTGGAGGAACAGAGCCATGAATTGTCCGACTCAGACGCAACCTACGGTCCCTGATACCGCGTCCGCTCCGGCGACTCTCAAGCCAGCGCGCGTTTCGGCCGCAGTGCTGTTCGTGTGGGCGGCATGGGGACTCATGCTGGCGTCGGGCGTGGACTTTGTCCGATCGTTCGGAAGCAACGTGCCCTTCTGGGACGACTGGACCATGGTACGCGTGCTGACCGGCCGCGAACCGATCACCCTCGCCTGGCTGTGGGCGCCGAACAACGAACATCGCATTCCAGTGCCGAAACTGGCTTATGTCGCGCTGGTCCGGTTCAGCGGCTTCGACTGGCGTGCGGGCATGTACTTCAACGTTCTGTGCCTGGGTCTACTCTCGGCGGGCTTGATCGCCGCCGTTCGGAAGAGTCGCGGCTACACGGCCTATTCCGATGCGATCTTCCCGCTGGTTTTGCAACACCTCGGCCAGAAAGAGAACCTCCTGTGGTGTTTCCAGATCGGGTTCGTCCTTGGGGTGCTCCTCGTCGGGTTCGTGCTGATATTGCTCGTTCTCGGCGGTGACAAGGCCGGTTCCAAGGCCGTTGGCGGCGTGGCGGTATGCCTGCTGTTGCTGCCGCTGTTCGGCGCCAATTCGCTGGCGTTTGTACCGCCTCTAGCCCTGTGGCTACTCTACGTCGGCGTCCTCCGGCGGCGCGCGGGCGGCGCGTGGTTGCTGGTGTGCGCCGGCGTTGCGTCCTGTGTCTGCGGTCTCTATTTCGTCGGTCTGCGAACGATTTCAACTCCGCTGGTTCCCAATCTGACTGACCGGCTCAAAACGACAATTCAATTGCTGAGCACGGCGTTGGGTTCCTCGGTTCGCCCCTCCTGGCCTCTCGCCGCCGCGGTCGTGATCGCCTTGACCCTGGCGACCGCTGCCGGCCTGCTGCGTTTCTGGTGGGAGCGCCCTCGTGAACGCCTGGGCACGCTGGGCCTGTTGCTGTTTCTCGGCGGCTTCGCGGTGCTGGCGCTGGGGGTGGGGTGGGGGCGCGCGGGACTTGATGGGACAGCCGGGCTGCGAAATCGTTACGTGACGCTCTCCTCCCCCCTGATCTGTGCCGTTTACGGCGCCTGGGGCCAGTGCCTGACCGCGCGCCGCTGCCGACTTGCTCAGGTGTTCCTCTTCGTGGTGATGGCGGGCCTGCTGGTGCCGAACACGTTGGACGGAATCCAGAGAGCCAGCGGCGGCCGAAACTCGCTCGCCGCGGTCGAACGCGACGCGCGCCTGCCGGGGATGACGCCGTCCGAACTGGCCCACACCTATACGCGGCCTCCTATCTTTCTGTTATGGACCGACTCGATGGAGGACGAGCTGGCCGAATGTCTGGAATATCTGAGGCAGGATCGGATCGGACCATTCAGAGGAGTGGAGTAAGTCGACTGAACCGCCCTGCCCTTAGTTTCTTACCTCTGAACTTCTCCGCAAGATGCGGAGAAGTTCGGCCGAGTTCTGGCTGACAGCTAATAGCTCTCAGCTAACAGCTTTCAGCCAGACTGGTTTTGTGTGGTTGCTAACTCGTTGCGGCTTGGCCGCGTTACGGTCTGCGCAATAAAAACATGAACAATGACAACGACATGTCACAACACCAGCCTGACGCGCCAGCGAAGGATTCACCCGCTCCTTCGCTGGCGCGTCAGGCTGGTATCCGATGCGGAGTTGATCAGGTTATTCTTGCGCAGAGCCTTAGCCATCGCGGCAGGCGCGTTGAGCAGGTGACCAGCGCAAGCAGAACCAGGGCCGCGAGAGTGACGAGTTTGCCCCAGCGATAGGAAACCGGCTTGAAGACGAACACGACCTCGTGCGCTCCCGCGGAAAGTTCAACGGCGCGGAAGAGGTAATCAGCCCGATAGACCGGCGTCGGGTAGCCATCCACGCTACAGATCCAGCCGGGAAACCACACATCTCCCAGCACGAGGAAACCCGGCGGCCCAGCCTCCACATCAATGATGACACGGTTCGGTTGGTAGTCGAGGATCTTGGCCGGCCGGAATGCCCCCTGAGGCTCGGCCGATTCGCTACCCGGCGTGTAGTCCTCAAGCAAAACGCGGCGGCGCAGATCGGTCGCCTTGAGGGCATCCAGCACGGCGGACCGCTCCGGCAGCGGCGCCGCTTCGGGCACGATGAATGCGCGCGGGAAGACCTTGCGGTTTTCGTACAGGGTGAAGGGCGGTAGTTCGTTGACCCCGCCGACGATGACGAGATAGGCGTGCGGCTTAACGTCCTCCCCAACCTTTACCCAGGTCGGATCGCGTTCGATCTCGTCAAAGGGTCTGCGTGAGGGGTCGCTCGGCTCCAGAAGGTACCGTACGTTCAGCAGGTCGAGCAACTGTCGATTCTCGATGGGGAAGTTGTCGAGAATCGGAAAGCCGAAGCGACCTTCGCGCGGCCGTACCGGACGACCGTCGTCGGTGACGAACTTCAGATACTCCTTGTAACGGCGCACATCGACGCTGTTGTAGCCGCGCAGCGATTCGATCTCCAGTAACAGCGGCAGGGCGGGATCGAGGGGACTGGCAGACGGCTCCGTCAAAACGGGCTTACGCCGCCGGTCGCCGGCGCCGCGATCGAGGACGCGCCCGCGTTCCTCCCGATGGTCGGCGAGGAAGCGGACCGACTCCGAAGGCTCGTACACCGGTCCCAAAGGACGAACTTGGACGAGCGGCCGGGCCAGCGCCCACAAGTCGGCGAGCAGGACGACGACCCAGAGCAGGCCCGGCCACGATGGATGCGCTGTCGATGCGACGGCTGATCGAAAGCGGCCGAGCAGCCAGAAGGCAGTCGGTACAAGAGCGACGAGCGCATACCAGTAAATCGGGGTTCGCAATTCATGTTTGGCCGCGAGGAAATACCGGAACCCGGCGAGCATCAGAGCGAATAACACGACTCCGGACAAGACGAGCCGGCAGCGGCGAACCTGTGCCGCGCTCAAGCTCCGTTGCAGTAACACCTGTGTCGTCGTGCCGGTCAGAAGCGACAACGGGACGGCCAGCAGGAGCAGCATGCGCGAGTGAATCTGGAAGAGGTGCAACCCCGGCACCTGCTGTAAGGCGTCGCCGAGGCCAAGCGCAAATGCCACGAGGAACAGGGCGACGCCAGCCTGAAAAATGACACGTTTACCTCCCAGCACCAGCCCAAGAACTGCGGCGGCCAGCCAGAGAACGCCCACTCCGCCCGCGGCTTCCCAGTGCGGTCCGGTGAGCGGCGCGCCGATCAGATCGAGCAGGAACACCAGCGTCAGCCAGATGTTCCATCCCGAGGATACACCGGCGCCGCGCGTCGCCTGTGACATCGCCTCCAGGGCCGGTAGTAATTCGATCGCGGCAAGCGCTGCCGCCAAGAGCACGGTCCAGACGCCGAAGCCGAGCCATTGCGCGAAAGCGATCAAGGTGCGCCGCCGTGAGCGCGGCCCCGCACCGCTGAGATAGCCCGCCGTCTCCAGCGCTGGGCCAACAGACCAGAGCGCCACGAAAACGCCGGCGTACATCGTTCCCTGCGGGTGGCCGCCCAGCACGATCAGGCCGAACGCGGCACCGGCCCATGTCGCCCAGACGAGGCTGCCGCGGCGGATTGCCGTGTCCAATGCGAGCAAGACGAGGGGCAGCCAGGCCAACGGAATGAGGACGTAGTGCCCGCCGGCCAACACGTGCAGCAGCCACTTGCCCGCGAACATGTAGCCGAGGCCGGCGACGACCGCGGCGGTCCCCTCCAGTCCCTGATTGCGAGCGTAGAAGTACATCGACGCGCCGGCCGCGAAGACGTGGAAGACGACGAGCCAGCTCAGCGCGGCACCGAGCGACTTCTCCGGAATGAGGTACAGCGGCAGGTGAAGCGGGTAAAACGGTGCGACCTTGATGTCATGGACGTATGGCATGCCGCCGTAGCTGTAGGGACACCACAGCGGCACCTCGCCGGTGCGCTGCCAGGAGCGTACCAGGAAGCTCTTCGCCGGCAACGTCTCGGTCAGCAAATCGGAATGATCCGAATAGAGCACCCGAGAGGGATGCAATAATAGATCAGAAAAAAACAGCAGGGCGAGCACCGCGAAGAGGCCGAGAGATCGGCAGACGATTGACATTCGCGCGCGCTCCCTTTCGCCTCGCCCGGCGGACAACGCTCATGGAGAGGGACGATAGCACAGATCGCCTTCCCTGACTACCTTCGATCCGAGTCCGCGCGTGCAGCGCCCCGCGCGCTCAGGATCATGACGAAGGGAGCACTCGAAACGTCGCGGCGAACGGAAAGAGGTGGACTCGGTCGCGAATCGAATCGCGTGCGCCCGCGCTCTCTACCGAGTGGAGAGAAAGATAGTTTGAGGATCCTCGAGCCGCCCGGCGCGAGACCTCGCGCATCCCTTACGTCCGTTGAACGCAGAGCGCTATCTTTGAAGAGGCACACCATGCTCCTGCTCCATGAACCGCCGATGAATCTTCGGCCCGATTCATCCCGGCTCGAACGAGTCCAGACGGCGGAGATCAAAAAAGGACCAACGCGCAAGCACAAAGTCATCGCGGTGATGCCGGCGTATAACGCGGAGCGGACGCTGGCCTCCACGCTCGCCGACATGCCGGCCGGCTGCGTCGATGAAGTCCTCCTCGTCGATGACGGCAGCACCGACCGCACCGTCGAAGTGGCCCGGCGCCTGGGATTGACCGTGATCGTTCACGAGCAGAACAAGGGCTACGGCGGCAACCAGAAGACCTGCTACCGCGAGGCACTGTCCCGCGGCGCCGACGTCGTGGTCATGATCCACCCCGACTACCAGTACGACAGCCGCGTCATCCCGCATGCCGTCGCCTTTATCGAGCTGGGCATTTGCGACGTGGTCGTCGGTAATCGCATCCGTTCGCGCGACGAGGCGATGCGCGGCGGCATGCCTGTGTACAAGTACCTGAGCAACCGTTTCCTGACCGCAGTCGAGAATCTGGCGCTGGGGCAAAACCTCGGCGACTTCCACAGCGGCTTTCGCGTCTATCGCCGCTCCGCGCTGGAACGAATCCCGTTCGAGCGCAACAGCGACGACTTCGTGTTCGACACCCAGTTTCTGGTGCAGGCGGTGCAGCTCGGCTTCCGCCTCGGGGACATCCCCGTGCCGGTGCGTTACTTCGCTGAGGCGAGCAGCATCAACTTCCGCCGCAGCCTCAAGTATGGCCTCAGCACGCTGGGCGTCGTCGGCAAATACTGGCTGAACCGCTTGGGTATCTATCGATCGCGCCTTTTTCAACCTGGGCAGAAATGACTGCGTGCCCGTCGCTGAAAGACGGATTGTTCCCTTCCTTCCGCACGACCGGAACGCAGCGTTTGCGCAACTGGCAAAGATTGCCCCGTTTGCCCTGTTCGTCCGCGAGATAGCAGAATAGGGTAGGATAGTGGAAGGCGACCGCTTGTTCCCGTGTCATGTTGAAGCCCGATCACCCTTCGCGATCCGACCGAGAGAGAGCGCATGTCGAACGCCGCAATGATGACACAAATTGAGCCGGCGCGAAACGCCGCAACGCCTGCTCTTTCGGTCCGGCACCCCTTGATGTGGTTGCTGATCGTGTTGGCCGTTGGGCTTGGATTGCGCTTACTGAAACTAAACAATCCGCTGGAACTCGATGAATTCCCGCCCCTGTATGCCGGGTCCGAACGGCACAGCGATTCTCCGGACCTGACGCCCGCCGCGGCCGAACCGTTGAAGCCGGTGGCGAGTTTGCAGGAAGTGCGCGAGCGCTCGGTACTGCCCTACGGCATCGTCCAACCCGTTCCGGTTTACCATTACTTCTTGTACTTCGTCGCGCGCACCTTTCCCGTTTCAGAGTGGGCGCTGCGTCTGCCCTCGCTCGTCGCGGGATTGGCCTGCATCGCAGGTATCTTCTTCCTCTGCCGGCGCGCACTGGGGGATGAAGTGGCCCTGGTCGCCGCGCTGCTGGCGGCGGTGGACCCGATCCAGGTGACCGTGAGTACTCAGGCTAGACCCTACGCGCTCGGTAACCTCGCCTGTTTGCTGTCGTTTGCTGCCCTGCTCGGTTTGCGGAACGCCCGCACTTCAACCAATACTTTGATGAACGCTCTCGGTTACGGCCTGGCGACGGCGTTCATCGGGTACATGAATCCTGCCCTGCTCTTGGTGTTCGTCGCCCACGTCGCGCTGGCTGGTTTCAACTTTGTCCATCCCGCGCCAGGAGGCAGGCGAAATAGTGCGCTCGCCGGTTGGCTAACGGGATGTGTCGTGGCCGTGCTATTCCTGCTTCCCCTGGTCGGTTATGTGCGTGAAGTTGGTAATTTTTCGCTGAAACATCGCGACTTCCTGTTCCTCTTCGGCGAAGTGCGCGTGCTGAATGTGCTGATTCACAACAGCACATTTCTGGTCGGACTGCTCGTCGCTTCCGTTGCTTCCTACGTCGTCCGCCAGATTCAGCAACAGGAGACGACGACCGCTCCCGCAGGCGAGCAACCGGCCACGCCCCCTGCCCCGGTTGGAGCGCCTCCGCCCGACAGCCCGGAACTGCTCTGGCTGGGCCGTGCCTGGCTCTTCTATCCGCAGATGGTGGCGCTCGTGCTGGCCTTCAGCCTGGGTCAGGCTCTTTATTTGAGCCGCTACCTCAGCTACACGACGCTCGCGGGTGCGATTCTGCTGGCTTACTGGGCGACGCGCGAGCGCGTGCGCGACATGCGCCTGGGCGTGTCGGCCGCGGTCGTTTTGACCGTGCTGCTGTGGGGCCGAACCACGTGGCCGGTGGCCGGCGGCCTGGTATCGCCGGTGCCCGCGCAGTTGACGATGGAACAGATCGATATGCTGGAGGCGGAACGAGTCGAGAATGACGAGGTACGGCCCGCCTCCTGGAAGCCGAACGACGTGCTGCTGGTGCGTTCCGGCTTTCTGGAGGCCGACTTCCTTCCCGACGAATTGCCGGCCGAGACGCGACGACACGTCCACGGCGTCCTGCTGTCGCCGTATACCACGCTCTACGTCAGCAAACACGCGCATCCCATCATCGTGCTGAGCAAGTCGCAATTCCGCAACAAGGATCTGCACACCGTTGCCGGCGAGAAGTACGACGCGGCAAAGCGTTACAATCCCGCCCTGGCGGAACAACTCTCTCGTTACAACCAGTTCTGGATCGCCAGCAATAATGACGGCGATCGCAACGAGTTCATGGCCTGTTTTCTTCCCTGGCTGGCCGACTCGCTGGGGACCGACCTCACGGTAGCGCGGGCGCGACCTGAAAAGAAAGAGCGCTACTTCGAAGTCCTAGCCGGCAGCGGCGAGAGTGATTACCTGGAAGGGTTATCCAACGCGGAAAAGAAGGACTTCCGGCACCTCGTGCGCGTGCAGCGCTTCCGTCCGCGCTGGGTCTACCGGCTGAGCGCGGTCGCCGACGTATCGCCGTTCGGCGGCATGCCGGCGCTGACGGCGACGGCCTGGCGCTTCGCGCAAGAGCAGACGCCGCGCGTCACCCAGGCACCTGCCGATAACGAGCCGGAGAGATAGATTTTGGACGTAGGCCCGACGCAACAGAGGAATGGCAATGGAGCGCCCGGAGGCACCTCCCGCGCCGGCAAGTAGCGGGAGCGTCCCGCCGCGGCAAGGCTGGCTGGCGGCGTTCTACGATCCGGAATGGGTTCTGTTCTTTGCCGTGCTCTTGCTTCCGGCGCTACTGTTCGTCCTGCTGCGCGATCCCTTGAAAGCACGCTTCTTCGCCGGCGCCGCGATTTACATCGCCGTGTTGAAGTGGATCGGCTGGGCCGTTCTCGGCCGCAAGTCCCGCAGCGACCTCTCGTATCTCTTATTCCCCGCTGAACTCTTCGCCGGATTGGCGGTCGTGTGCGCCTGGTTCTACCTCCGCAACCATCTCGCACGACTTTGGCCGGCTTCCTATAGTTTAGGTGAATTCTCCCTATTGATTTACATGCTCGTACCTGTGCATGTCCTCCAATTTCTAATCCACTGCCGCGCACGAATTGAAATCGTGGGACTCGGTCGTCGGCTGGCTTTGTTCGTGCCGTTCATCGTCTGCCTAACCATCGCACTCTGGAAAGTGAGCGGCCTACTCGGCGTACTCGGCACCGATTCCATCCACTATGTCTTTAGCGCCAGAGTCTTCCTGGACCACGGACTCGACTTTGCCATTCCTCCGCTCGGCAGGACGCTCAGCTATCCCTGCGCCTTGTCTGGAATGACCGCGGCGGCCGCCGCCATTGCGCCTCTCTCCGTCGTGCAAGCCTTCCATCTTCAACACGTGATATTCTGCATCGCGAGTCTATTTCTGGTAACGACCACGCTCGGGACGGTCGTACAGCGTCCGCTTAGCCTCCTGCATAGTTTTCCGTTGCCGTTTCTGGCGGTTTTTCCTCTGTACGCGCTCTACCCCGACATTTTGTATCCGGGAGTTCCGAAACAACTGGGGCCGCCGCTCTGTGCCGCGGTCTGTCTTCTTCCGCTCGCTGTTCCCGTCATTCGACTGCGCGACAGGTATGTTCTTGTTGGCATCTCTGCCCTATTGATAGCGGTGATCGCGGATTTGAACCCAGCCTGTGTGCCCTACGCCCTGATCAGTGCGCTCCTCGTATTGATCGTCAATTATCGGTTCGACCGCACGATGGCGACGGGCACATCCGCTCGGTATTTTGTGGGCTTTCAGGTGTGCGCGGGCTTGCTGGCGGGGCTAGTGATCCTGAGCGCCGATCCGTTTTATCGCAAACTTGCGACCGACTCCTTACGTCCGACAGAGAAAAGTAAGGATGCCGGCGATCCCGGAATAAAAGCCCCGGCATTTTCGTCGGCGAAAGCCGTTCGGCAACTCACCGGCGTCTCCCCTTTTCGCCTGAGCCGAACGAGTTCGACGACGGCATTCGAGTACGTTTTGCCTTCCAGCGATGGTTGGCCGGAACAATGGCCGCAAGCGATGCTTCCGATCGCGGCGCTGCTGCTCACAGGCATTTATGTTCTGTCCTGCTTCGTGTCGCGCGGTAGGATTAGACGAGTTTCGGTCCCTGGCGCTCTCGCCTTGACGTGTCTGCTGCTGAGCGTGGGGATTAAGTATTTCATCACGTTTGTCGCCGGCGGAATCGAGCGCATCAATTGGCAAGGATACCTTCTCGATATCTACCTGCGCTATCTGCTGATCCGCTGCGAATTATTGTTGCTCTTCACCTGCTCGATGGCGGCCGGCGTCTGGCTGTTCGTGGAACTGCCGCGCGGTCAAGGTCTCGCTCCCGTGGCACGCTGGCTCGTGTCGATTCTGACCGTCGCCGTCTGCTGGGCACTGCCATTCTTGTGTATTGTCCTCGACGCCAAGTTGAGCGGGACCGTGCAGATTCCGATCAACCAGCGGTATCCTGTCACCTCCCAGGATCTGGATCTCGTCGCCTGGGCGGATGCCAATTTATCAGCCGACGAGGCGTTGATCGGGCTGGCGGCCGACCCGTTCGAGACGGGGTTTAACGGAGAGGAAAAGCACATCTACCCGCTCAAATCGGGAGTGGCGTTCGGTTTTTACAGTAAGCGCTACAACGTGCGGTTTCTAATGCCCGCGCTAGAAAATATCGACGTCGTGCAGGATTATCGAAACCACATTCGCGATCGTTTCGACGCCGCATGGTGTCTGCGGAACCGGATTCGATATTTTTATGTTCCGACGGCGGCCCTGGAGAAAAACCCAGGGCTTGAGAATGCCATTGATCGCGGGTTCCTCCGGTCGATCCGTAGCACGCAGTCCGCGAGCCTCTATGAAGTGATCGCTCCCGAGCACGCGGACCCGATCAAGAAAAAAGGCGAAGGAAATGGCCTCAATCAAGGGATCCGTGATTGACGCGGTGCGCAACGTCCTTGCAGCGGTTTCTCGTGACTCTTCGGTATCAGCGCGAACGCGGGATTAATAGTCGTTGAGGGATCGAGGCGAGGGAGTGACGCCAATGGACCGTCTGGAAGAACCACCCGCGCCGCTAACGGACCCATGCGAACGGCTCCGCACCGATTGGCTGGGGTTGCTGCACGATCCGGATTGGTGGTCGTTTGTCGCCGTTCTTCTCGTACCGGCGGCAGGTTGTCTGGCCCTCGGCGGACTCCAGCAGGCTTCGTTCTTTGCAGGGACCGCCATTTACCTGGGCACGCTGAAATGGCTCGGGCGCGTCGTCGTGACCTCTCGGGTGACGGGCGTTCCCGGATATCTGCTGTTTCCCGCCGATTTGTTCGCCGGCCTCGCCCTTGTCTGTGCTTGGTTTTACTTCCGGGCAATGCTCAACCTCGTCTGGCCGTCGTTTCCGCTTCGTGAATTGACGCTCGTCCCCTATTTGGTCGGCCTGGCTCAACTCCTCGGGCTGGCTCTCCGTCGGCCACCCGGATTCCGCACCCGGTGCTTACACGGTCTTCTAGCGTGTTCTCCATTCGTACTCCTCCTCACGGTCGCCCTGTGGCATGTTAGCGGCTGCCTCCACGTTCAGAGTTCGGACCCGCTGATTCACGCCTGGATTGCGCGGCTGTATCGGGAGGGCGGCATTCGCGTCCACCCGCTGGCAGACGGCGGGCTTCTCGGCTATCCGTCAGGATTTGGCGCCCTGAATGTGTTGACCATGTCGCTTTCGCCTCTCGACGTGGTGCAGGCGGTGAACCTTCAGCACATTCTTTGGTTATCGGCGGGATTGTTCCTGATTCCTACAACGGTCGCGGCGGTCGGAAAGACCCAGTCCCTATTCTTGTTCGTCCTCCCCTTGGGTCTGGTCGCCTTGTTCCCGATATACGCTCTGGAACTAGCGAATTTTTACGAAGGTACGCCGCGGCAAACGGTGCCAGGACTCCTCGCGGCCGCGTGTCTGCTTCCGGCGGTCTCGGGCCGCTCCTTTGCTGCGCTGATCGCGAGCGTGTCCGCGTCGAACGTGCTGGCCGTTCTAGCACTAGCTATGAATCCGGCCGCCGCCCCTTTTGCCGGACTGGCATGGCTAACCGCCACGATCATTTTCTGGACGAGGCTACGCCAGATTCACCGCGGCTGGTACGTCCTGGGAGCGCTTCCGCTAGTCGCGGCGGCGGCCGTCCTTCTGCTCGGCCGTGATCCGTACTGGTCTCCCTCTGTCCGGCAGGAGGAGGGGAAAAAATCAGGTGTTCGCAACGACACGCCCCTTACTTTTTCCGCAGCGGCGGGATGGCGCGAGGTGACCAGGATAAATTTGTTCGAGCCGAGTGCGTCCGTGCGCATCGATGTGCGCCCTTCGACTGAAGATCACACTTTGCGATATCGATTGGACGGCTGGACAAACACTATCTTGACTCTCATGATCACGATCCTGGCGTTGATCTCTGTCGTCCTCGCGCGCCGCCGGCCGACGTCCCTGGTCTGGTTCTCGGCGTTCTATCTGCTATTTTGGCTGTTGATCCGGCCGGCCCTGGTCTTTTTGGCGGGCGGACTGCCCACCGCAAGGCACGATACGAGTTTATTGCGCGTTTACCTGATATTTTTACTCCTCCGGTTCGAGATACTCATTCTCTTTGCGGCGTTCGCCGCCTCTTGCGCTCACCTAATTCCTCTGGTCCTCCATTCATCGCGCTGGGGAGCCTACGGACGAGTTCTGGCGATCCAATTGTTCTTGGTTCCGGTCGGGCTTTTATTCGCGGTGTTGCTTACAAGCGGCGGTCGCGGAGGCCATCTCGTCACGCCGCTGACTCTGAACTGGCGTGTGGGGACTGACGATTATCGACTGCTCGAATGGTATGAGAAAAATCTCTCTCCAGAACGGGGCGGTATCGGACTACAGGCGTATTCTTTCATCGGCGGACCTGACTCGTCGGAAAAACATTTGTACCCGCTCGGAGGGGCGAATGTGTTCGTGTTGTATGGGATCAAGTCCCACTACCACTTCTTCGGGCCGGCAGAAGTTGAGGGAATCTATGACGAGTATCTGGCGCACGTCCGTGACAATCTGGATGTCGAGTGGTGCTTCCGGCGCGGCATTCGCTTCTTCTATCTGACCACGGACTTCTTCTCCTACAACCCGGGTCTGGCAAATGCGGTCCGCGATGGCCGATTGCGGCCGGTGAAGCGCTTCGGCGTATCGGGCATTTATGAAGTTGTCGCTGGACCGTGATTGGCGCGGAGGGCAACGCCGATAATGGAGTAGCTCGTGACTGGATGGGAAATCGCTCTCCTGATTAATTGTAACGGGGTGGCGACAGCATTCGCCCTGCTGGAGCCGACGTTTGCGGCGCCTGACGAGCCGTACCACTCTCAAGGCGTCTGAGAGTCAGCCCCAGAAGTGGGTTCTACGAGCCGCGACCGTTAGGGA
>JBBQPD010000029.1:0-16282 GCA_038331535.1 Gemmatales bacterium
GACTGGGACGGCAACGGAACCACCACTATCGGCGTCTACCGGCCGGGCACCAACTACTTCTACCTGCGCAACAGCAACACGCCGGGCAACGGCGATATCGCCGTGCAGTTCGGCGCGGCGGGCGACAAGCCGCTGGTCGGCGACTGGAACGGCGACGGCATCACCACCATTGGCGTCTACACCACCTCGACCAGCACTTTCTCCTCGCGGAATGCGAACACTCAAGGCGCTCCCGACCTCGTGTTCGTCTACGGCTCCCCGGGCGATTTGCCGATCGTCGGCGACTGGGACGGAACCGTCCGGCGCGGCCTGCAAACGACCATCGGCACCTACCGGCCTAGCGACAATAACTTCTATTTGCGGAACAGCAATAGCGCGGGGTCGCCGAACCTGACGGTCTCGGGAACCAGCATGCAGTCGGGAGACGTTCCGCTCGCCGGCGACTGGGATGGCAACGGCACATCCACGACGGGCTATTACCGTCCCTCGACCTCCACGTTCTATCTAAGGAACAGTCGCGACAGCTCGGGTGCGTACCGCATCATCCCCTTCGGCCTTTCCGGCGACGTTCCGGTAGTGGGCGACTGGGACGGCAATGGCACCACCACCATCGGCGTCTACCGGCCCTCCGAGGGCGCATTCCACCTCCGAAACGCGAACACTCCGGGGTTGGCCGACATCAATGTCGTCTTCGGCAGCCCGAGCGACATTCCCATCGTGGGCGACTGGGACGGCGACGGCCGAACCACCATCGGCGTCTTCCGGCCCAGCAACAACGGCTTCTACCTGCGCAACAGCAATACCGCCGGGAACGCGGATATCGTGATCCGCATGGGGACGGCCGGAGATATTCCCATCGTCGGGGACTGGAACGGCGACGGCATTACCACCATCGGCGTCTACCGGCCGAGCACGAGCCAGTTCTTCCTGAGAAACACCTACAATCCGGTCGAAACGTACCTGGCATTCATTTTCGGCAAGCCGGGGGATAAGCCCCTGTTCGGAGATTGGAACGGGTTCGCATGAGCGGCCCCGGACCGTGTATGAAACGGAGGTGGGGATGGGACTGTTACCCCTCGGGGACTTCCGCCACTCGCTCGTCTGTCCCCGTTGCCGCTCGCCACTGCTCGACGGCCCGCACGGCTACCTCTGCGGCAACGCCAGTTGTGAATACGCCCACGGCGACGCCTTCCCGGTCGTGGCGGGCCGCCCCGTTCTGGTCGATTTCGAGCGAAGCCTGCTGACGAGAGCCGTCGTCGTGAACACGGCCACGGCGAGCGTCGTCCCCCGTCGCCCCCAGGGAACCTGGAAGCAGCGGGTCCGGGATTTCATCCTCGGGACCAACCCGGTCGCCCGCGCCAGGGCAGAGCGGTTCCGCACGCTCCTCCGTCAATCCTCCCCCCGTCCGGCGGTGTTGGTCGTGGGTGGCGGCACGGTGGGGAGCGGCGCCGAGTCCTTGTACGAGGACCGGGAACTGGGGTTGATTGGCTTCGACGTCTACGGCAGTAACCAGGTACAGTTTATCGCCGACGGACACAGTATCCCTCTGCGGGACGGCAGCGTGGACGGCGTCTGGGTCCAGGCGGTCCTTGAGCACGTGCTCGACCCCTGGCAAGTGGTCGCGGAGATCCACCGCGTCCTCAAACCGGACGGCCTGGTGTACGCCGAGACACCCTTTATGCAGCAGGTTCATGAGGGGCCATTCGACTTCACCCGGTTTACGGAGAGCGGTCATCGGTGGCTGTTCCGGTACTTCACCGCACTCGATAGCGGGGCAGTCCAGGGGCCGGGCACCCAGATGTTGTGGTCGATCGACCACCTGGCGCGGTCACTGTTTCGGTCCCGGAGGGCAGGACACGTCGCCAAGCTCCTGTTCTTCTGGTTGCGGTTTCTCGACCGCGTCTGCTCCGCTCGCTTTGCCATCGATGACGCCTCCTGTTGCTCCTTCCTCGGGCGCAGGGCCGAACAGGCGATGTCTCCGAAAGAGGTCGTCGGCTGGTACAAAGGTGCCCAGTACGCCGGGTCGTGAGACCGCAGCAAACCTTCGGCCGGCCTCGTCCCCAGGAGGCAGACAGGAACCGCGAACATGTGTGGCATCGCCGGGTTGTTCGATTACGGGCACCACCTCGACGCCGCCGAACTGCCGTCCGTCGCGAAGCGGATGGCGGACACGCTGCACCTGCGCGGGCCGGACGACGCGGGGGCCTGGTCAGACCCGGACGTCGGCCTGGCGCTGTCGCACCGCCGCCTGTCTATCCTCGACCTGTCTCCCGAAGGCCACCAGCCCATGGTCTCGGCTTCGGGCCGCTACGTCGTCACCTTCAACGGCGAAGTGTATAACTTTACCGCGCTGCGCCAGGAACTGGAGTCGCAAGGGGTCGCTCCCGCCTTTCGCGGCCACTCGGATACGGAGGTGCTTCTGGCTTCCGTTGAGGCCTGGGGGCTGGAGGCGGCTGTACGGCGCTTCGTCGGCATGTTCGCCTTCGCCCTCTGGGACTGTCGCGAACGCCGTTTGTACCTCGTCCGCGACCGCCTGGGCGTCAAGCCGCTCTATTATGGCCGGGTCGGGAATGCCCTTCTGTTCGCCTCCGAGCTGAAGGCATTCCGCGCCTTCCCCGGATTCAACGCCGAGATCGACCGTAATTCCCTCGCCCTGTTCCTTCGCCACAACTACATTCCCAGCCCATATAGCATTTGGCAGGGCATATTCAAACTGACGCCGGGGCACATTCTCACGGTGGCAGGAGAGGCGCCGACCGCCCCGTCGGCGCCTTACTGGTCCGCCCGGTCGATGGCCGAGGCAGGCGTAGCCGACCCTTTCCGCGGTTCGGACGCCGAGGCGGTCGAACAACTCGACGGCCTGTTGCGCGACGCGGTCGGCCTGCGGATGGTCGCCGACGTGCCGCTGGGCGTGTTCCTGTCCGGCGGCGTCGACTCGTCCGCGGTCGCGGCCCTCATGCAGGCGCAAAGCACCCGGCCGGTGAAGACTTTTACCATCGGATTCCACGAAGGCGATTACGACGAGGCACGCAACGCCCGAGAGGTCGCCCGGCACCTGGGGACCGATCATACCGAGCTGTACGTCACCCCGGAAGAGGCTCAGTCGGTCATCCCGCTTCTGCCGTCTCTCTATGACGAACCATTCGCCGACTCGTCGCAGATCCCGACGTACCTCGTGGCGGCGCTGGCACGACGGCAGGTGACGGTGGCCCTGTCCGGGGATGGCGGCGACGAGCTGTTCGGCGGCTACAACCGCTACTTCGTGGGGCGGTCCCTTTGGCGGCGGGTCGGCTGGATGCCGCGCTGGGTGCGGCGCGGGGCCGCCCGCGTCCTGACGATGCTTTCGCCGCAGACGTGGGACGCGGTGTTCAGCAGAGTAGGGCGCCTGTTACCCGCCGGGGCCAGGGCGCGCAATCCGGGTGACAAGATCGCCAAGCTCGCAGAGATTCTGGCTGTGGCGACCCCGGATGAGATGTACCGCGGCCTTGTGTCCCACTGGCAGAACTCCGCCTCTCTGGTACGATCCGCCTCCGAGACGCCGACGGCGTTGAGCGACCGCAGCCAGTGGGCCAGGCTGACGGATTACACGCAGCGGATGATGTATCTGGACCTGGTCACCTACCTGCCGGACGACATCCTCGTCAAGGTGGACCGGGCCAGTATGGGGGTGAGCCTGGAGGCCCGTGAGCCGTTGCTCGACCACCGCCTGGTGGAGTTCGCCTGGCGATTGCCCCTGGCGCTGAAAATCCGCAAGGGCGAAGGCAAGTGGGTGCTCCGGCAAGTCCTGTACAAGTACGTGCCGCGCCAGCTCATTGAGCGCCCGAAGACCGGCTTCGCCATTCCCCTCGGGTCGTGGCTGCGCGGCCCGTTGCGCGACTGGGCGGAGGACTTGCTCTGCGAGCAGCGCTTGCGGTGCGAAGGCTACTTCGACCCCGTCCCGATTCGGGCCAAATGGGCGGAACACCTGTCCGGACAACGCAACCGGCAAGACTACCTGTGGAACGTCTTGATGTTTCAAGCCTGGCGCGCGCGCTGGGGAGAGGTCGGTTCATGAGTGAAGTCAAGGTCGCGCACGTTTCGTCGCTCGACTCCTTTTTGCAGATTTACCTTTCCAACCAGCTGCAGAGTCTGCGCGAAGCGGGCTACGCCGTCAGCGGCATCTCGTCGCCCGGGCCGGACGTGCCGGCGCTGGAAGCGGCCGGGGTCCGCCACGTGGCGGTCCCGATCACGCGAAACTTCACGCCGATCGCCGACCTGGTGTCGCTGTGGCGCCTGTACCGCGTCATGCGCCGCGAGCGGTTTACCATCGTTCACACGCATAACCCCAAGCCTGGGTTGCTCGCCCAGCTGGCGGCGCGACTGGCCGGCGTGCCGGTGGTCGTCAACACGGTCCACGGGTTCTACTTCCACGAGAACATGGGGTGGCTGGGCCGAACCTTTTACGTCCTGATGGAGAAGATCGCCGCCTGGTGTTCGGACGTCATTCTGTCGCAGAACGCGGAAGACGCCCGCACCGCCGTGTGCGAGCGCATCTGCCCCCCCGATAAAATCAAGTGGCTCGGGAACGGGATCGATCTCACCGTTTTCGACCCCCACAAGATCGACCTTGACCAGGTCGCACGCCGACGCCGCGAACTCGACATCCCCGAAGGGGCCAAGGTGATCGGCTTCGTAGGCCGTCTCGCCGCGCGGCGAAAGGGTTTTCTGACCTTCCTCCAGGCCGGGGCGCAGGTCGCGCGGCGCGTCCCGGACGTGCGCTTCTTGATCCTCGGCGAGGCGGATCACGGCAAGCCGGATGCAGTCGAGCCTGCCGCCGCGCGGGATTATGGGATCTGGGACGCGTGTCGTTTTCTGGGCCAGCGTCCGAATGCGGAGTTGCCCGGCCTGTACGCGCTGATGGACGTCCTCGTTCTGCCGTCCCTTTTCGAGGGGATTCCGCGGGTCGTGATGGAAGCGGCGGCCATGGGCGTCCCGGCCGTGGCGACGGACGTCAAAGGCAACCGCGAGGCCATTAAGCACGATCAGACGGGCGTGCTCGTACCTTACGGGGATACGGACGCCATTACCGACAGCCTGGTCGCATTATTTGCCGACCCGGTACGGACGAAGGCGATGGGGCACGCCGCCCGCGCCTTGGCAATGGAGCATTTCGACGAGCGCAATGTCTTTGAAAAGATCATAGGGGAGTACGCCCGCTTGCTCAAAGTAAAAGGACTCGTCACCGGCACCGAACGTGTGTCCTTGACGGAGGCGACCCCGTGAGCAAGACCATTCTCGTTACTGGTGCCGCCGGTTTCATCGGTAGCCACACGGCCGCGGCCCTGCTCGCTCGCGGCGATCAGGTCGTCGGCCTGGATAACCTCAACGACTACTACGACCCGGGGCGCAAGGCGGACAACCTCCGCTCCCTTCGGGAGCAGGGTGAGAATCGGTTCTCCTTTGTCGAGGGCGACGTCCGCGACCGGGAACTGGTCGGCAAGCTGTTCCTGGACTTCGAGTTCAGTGCCGTCGCACACCTGGCGGCGATGGCCGGGGTTCGCGTCTCCATCGAGGACCCTGGCCTATACTATGACGTCAACGTCAACGGTACCCTCGCCCTGCTCGACGCCGCCGTGGGGCGCCTGCCCCGGATAATTCCTGGGCACCCCACACCCCCGACGTTTGTCCTGGCCTCGACCTCGTCCGCTTATGGTGAAACCCGTCGCATCCCGTTCGTCGAGACGGACGCCTGCGACAAACCGATCTCGCCCTACGCGAGCAGCAAACTTGCCGCCGAAATGCTGGCGTACACGTACCATCACCTCTACGACCTCAATGTCACGGCGCTGCGGTTTTTCACGGTTTACGGGCCGCGGAACCGCCCGGACATGATGGCGTACAAAGTGATGGACAACATCTGCTATGGCAAGCAGGTCCCGCTATTTAACCAGGGGCGGATGCACCGGGACTGGACCTACGTCGAGGACATCGTCCAGGGGGTTGTGGCGGCGCTTGACCGGCCCTTGGGATATGAGGTCGTCAATCTCGGTCGGGGCGAACCGGTCCTACTCGCCGACTTTGTTGCCCTCGTCGAGCGGTTTGCCGGAAGGAAGGCCCACCTCGTCCCGGCGCCGATGCCCGAAACGGACATCCCTTACACCTTCGCCGATATTGGCAAAGCTCGGCAACTGCTCGGGTACGCTCCGACGATCTCAGTAGAAGTGGGAATCAGCCGGCTCTGGCAGTGGTATGAGGATTCCATTCTCCGGAGCAAACCACGCAATCCAAATCTCTCCACTATTTGCATCAAATAACTGTGGGCCAAGTGCTGAATTGCGTTGATATCATGATCGACTCTGGCCAGGAGCGGTCGTGGATCGTCGAGCACGCGCCGCTGGTCGTGGATAGCCGTAACGCCACGCGTAGGGTTACCCACCATCGAGAGCGGATCGTGCCGGCATAACGGTCGCCGTACCAGTTCGGGAGTGATCGTGGAGTTTCACTCCACCATTTGCGTTTCATCGCTGCACGTTCCCCCGACTTATACCCGCCTACCGGGGGAACGGCCGGCTGCTGTCACCGATTAGTGGTCGTCCCCACCCCAATGCGGCCGGGGATTCGCTCCGGGGCGGCGACGTCGATCACCCCGATTCCGAACGGCGTGTGGATAGCCTCCCAGGCGAGGCTGAAGTTGAAGACCGTCTTGCTGAGGTAACGTCCCAAAGCGTCTCCGGGCTTCTCCTGAAGAACCAGCACGTCTCCGGCCTGCACGAGAAGGCGCTCCCGCGGATCCCGGAACGCCCGGTTCAAATCAACCCGGATCGGAATCTGTTCGCCGCCGGGAAGGCGGCGGATGACGGTGAGCAAGCTGGGCGAGTCGTCGCCGAGGCCGGCCTGGATCAGGTTGCCAGCCAGGGTATTGGTGGCGAAGGCGCCGTTGACCAGCGGGCCGCGCACCTGGGCGATAGCCTCGATCACGTCCAGATCCTTGTCGCGCGGCAAGACGTGTTCCCCCGCCGGCAGCAGGCCGGCGGTGTAGAACAGATCCTTGTCACGGGCCTCGAGGAAGATGACGTCGCCATTCTGAAGGATCACGTCGGCCGGCCCGAAGGGCAGGCTCTCACCCGGATGCACCCGTAGCGGGATGCGCACGATCTGGGTTCCGAAGGCGATCGCCTTCAGGCCGTTGGGTTCGGGAGGATTCTTTTCGAACTGCTTCAGCAACACTTCCCGGTCGGTCACGCCCTGGAAGCAGGCCCGCTGGATGACAATTTCGTTGTAGGCGTCGAGGCCGGGCAGCCCGCCCGTGACGCTCAGGGCGTGCAGGACGTCGTTCTGGTTCGCCGGCAGATCAATGGGTTGTGCCGTCCCCCGCTTCCCGCTAAGGACCAGCCCTTCCGGCCCAGGAGTGAAACCCGCCGCTTCCTGGCGCACCACGACGATGTGGTACTGCCGTTCTTGCAACAGGCTCACCAGGACGCGCTCATTCCCAGCCTTGAGGATCCCCTTCTTCGCATAGAGTTGGCGGATGACTTCCTGGGCTTCCTGCACCGTAAGCCCCTGGATGCGAAGAGGATCGACAAGAGGTAGACTGATGGTCCCATCCTCGCGCAGCGGCACCGGGTAGCCCAGCGCGGGTGCCAGCCGGCGCTGTCCCAGAACCTGGACTGCAGGAGCGATATGCACCGGAAGCTGGACCGATCGTTCGCCCAGCACGCCTTCGATCCAGATGCCGAGCACGTCACCGGGGGCTAGCCGGTAGGCGTCCGGCGTCTTCTGTCCCAAAAGGGGCAAGGGGATGGTGGCCTCATCCGTCTTCGACTTCCCCAGCAACTCTTCCGGGAGGCGACGGACGGGAATCGCAGTCACCGCCGGATTCGTCACCGCGGCACAGCCGACCAGAAGGCCGCAGGACAGCAACACCGACAGCCTTCCCAAGAAAAGCCCCGCGCGGGCTGTTGAGACGCCGCTGATCCGGCACGCATGTCGGGAGTCCATACCTGATTCCTTTCGGGCTCAACAACGAGCAATTTCCTGACTACCCTGCCGGCTCGACCGGGACCACTGGCTCAGCGGAGTATGATCGTCGTCTCAGACACGACGGGTATCTCGGGCTGGGGAATTGTGTGCTTGATGGGCGGTAAGACAACGCCCAGGTCACCCCTATCGTCGACTGCCGGCGGCGTCCCGGAGGCCATCCGCGTGATCGTCGGCTCGAGGGGCGTGGCTCTGTTGCTGATCCTAGGGTCAAGTTCTGTGGAACAATGCGGCTTCTGCTCGGTCTGCGTGTGCGGCACGATCGGGGCCAGGCCCGTCGGCCAATGGATGGTGGGAAACATTACTCCCCTCCCGGGCCGCGCCGCTTGGCCCTCGTGATCGACCGGGAACTCGGCGTGAGTGCCACAGGGCTGAGGGGGAAATGGGTTCTCAACGGCGTGGCTGTCCGGATACTCGGCGGTAACAGCGCTGTTCTGAGAAGGTACCGCCTGAAGGATTGCCTGTTGCGCGGGAGGGTGCAGTTTCAAGGTTTCGGGGCGTGACTCCGCTCCGCCATGACTCTGTCCTCGATCGACCGGAGCAGGCAAGTACTTCCTTGGAGTCGGCAAGTTGGAAGGTAGGGCCGGCGGCGTTTGTACAGGGTCAAACGGCCCCCTCGGCAACGGCGGCGCCGGCAGAATTCCGCTACCGACCGGGGCCGGTCCACACGCGGGCGGCGGGGTGGCCATGATCGGCCCAGCCAAGTTAACCGGGAAGACGACGAACTGGCGGTAACCGCTCGCCCGGGCCGAAGCCGCGCCCGTGCGGAATCCGGTGTACCAATCCTCAATGGCGTGCCAACCTTGCGGCGTCTGATACTTGACTCGGTAATACCGAGCCGGCGGGAGCGCGGGCGGCTTCCCGGTCCCGCCCGCTTCAAGGAAGTCCGCAAATCCGTCCATAAAGCCGTCGCCGTAGTCCGAGGAGTACTCTTGGCCGGCGTTGGCCTTATTGAACTCTTCCCAGCCGGCGTGGGCCAGCTGCCGGTTGCGGGCTCGCTCCAGGCAATCGTCTCTCGTCGTCTCAACTTCAAACAGGAGGTTCTGGGTGCCGAGCGCGATCGTGGCACACCCGGAGGCCGGCATGCACAGCGCCAGGACACAGAAGATCAGCTTGTTCCTCATGGCAGCTTTCTCATCTACGTTAACCGTCAAGGAACTGCAACGACGCCAGACGCGAACACACCCCGCCGCTGATTATCGTCCGGAAGAACGGGCAATCTTCAGCGGTTGTGCTGAATGTGCGGGAGTCAGAGCAGCCGCGCCCCTGTTTTGCTCGTGACGAAAGTGATCGGGCGCGCGTCCTTTTACCCCAGTAGACGCACCCATCCCGGAACCGCACGGGGCCGCAGAACACGCATTTCGCTCAAATGTCTCTCCACGCTTATCCTCAGCGGAACTCGGTGAGGGCGGGCACGCGCTGGCTTGGCCGGGGAGTCGGTCAAGCCCGTTCGCGGGGAAGTATCTTTTTAGGAGGGGAATCCTCATGCTGTCCTGGATTTGTCTCTTGCTCGTTCCCGGAGAGATTCCGACGATCGAAGCGCCCGATTTTTCAAAAGAACTTCAGGCATCCGCGGTCACCGCCACCGTCCGGATCGTGAATGTCGATCGGAAGACACAGGGGAGCGGGGTCATCATCGGAGCCAATGGGCCTGCTGTTTACATCCTGACAGCGGGCCATGTGGTGGAGAAAACGGAACGGCTGGAGATCCACACTTATTCGGCCGAATCCTACCCGAAAGCGAAAAAGGTGTACGAAACGGCCCAGGTCATCGCGCGGCTGAAGGATCTCAACGACCTGGCTATTGTGCGTCTTTCGTCCACCGACCAGATGCCCGGTTCCTTACGCGTCTGCCCCCCCCGGCTCGTTCCGCGAGAGAAGAACTTCTCCGCCCTGGCGGTAGGCTGTGGTGGCGGAAATGCCCCGAGTTGCCTGATCGACCGCGCTGAAAAAAAGCAAGTCCGGCGTCAGCCGGGCGGAGAAATCGGCTTCCTCTGGGAAGGCGGAAAACTGCCCCCCTCGGGCAGGTCCGGCGGCCCACTCCTCGACAAGCAGGGGTTTGTCATCGGCGTATGCAGCGGTACGAACGACGATAAGGGTTTCTACTGTCACACTGAGGAAGTTCACAACTTCCTGAGGCGGAATGGGTTGAAATGGTTGTACGAGGAGAAAGAAAAATAACCGGCGGCGGCACGTGCGTCTCGTTAACCCGAGCAGCGCACCGCAGCGGTCCTGGAGCGCCGGTTGACAACGGGAGAACTGGTACTCTAGCCTTTTGCCCCCTTGACCAGGAACCGCCTGGCAAGGAGGGGTAGACAGACGACCGCAATGAGGAGGAGCCAGACGGCCAGTTTCCAGTCCCAACCCGCCCTTGCACTTTTGTTACGGACCGACACCCTGGCCGCAGCGTCGGGGTCGATCTTCTCCAGCGCCTCGGCGACGGTGCCGCGGACCTCGCCGTCTTCGTCGTTTAGCCGGGAGACGAGCGCCGCGGTCGTTGCCGGACTATCCGGGCCGATTCTTCCCAGAAGCCGGGCCGCCCCGGCGCGGAGGTCTTTATCGCCGTCCTCCAACCATGTGATCAGTATCGGCACCAGCGTCTCGACATCATAGTTGACCCGCCACAAAGTCTCGGCGGCCAGCAGGCGCAGGCTGCCGTTGTTTCCGCGCAGGGTCTGGACGATTTCTGGGGCGGCCTCCTTCGCCGCCGGTCCCAGCATCCGCAGGGCCACGAGACTGTCACGGCGCGTTTCCTCGTCTTCATCTTGGAGTCCCTCGATCAAATCCGGGACGGCGGCCGTTGCCTTCCTGCCGAGGATCTTGACCAGGGAGGGGGCCGCCATGCTCCGGACCCACCCGTCCCGATTGCTGAGCATCTCGGTCAGCACCGGGGCGGCGTCTTCGGCCTTGGGGCCGATTTCCCCCAGAACCCAGGCGGCCATGCCGCGGACGCCGGTGTCCGGATCCTTGAGCGCCTGGATGAGCAGAGATACCGGGACCGTGCGATTGGTTTCCCGGTCCAGCTTCATCAGCTGAACCAGGGCGTGCCAACGGACGCGCGAGTCGGTGCCGCGGAGCGCCTGAATGAATATCGGGGTCGCGGCCCTGGCGGCCGTGCGATCGACCCGGACCAGGGCCGAGGCCGCCGTCCAGCGGAGCGTGTCGTCCGCGTCCTCGAGTGCCAGCACCAGAAGCGGCGCGGCCGCCCGTGCTTTCGTCCCGAACCAGCCCAGGGCATTCATGGCCGCGCCGCGGACGATCGGCTCCGGATCCTTGAGTGCCACGCTCAGGGCCGAGATGGCGGCCTCGGAAGGGGAACTGATCCGGCCCAGCGCCGCGACGGCCCCCCGACGGACTCTCGGGTCCATGTCCGAGAGCACGGCGACAAGAGCGGGGAACGCAGTCCCGGCAGTCGTACCGAGGTTGCCGAGCGCTTCGGTGGCCGCCTTGCGGATGTCGGCGGCCGGTTCCTTCAGCGCCGCGACCAGGATCGGCACCGCCTGCTGGTTCTCCGCATCGACCCGTGCCAACGCCTCCGCGGCCAGAATGCGAACCTTGACCTCGGGATCCTGCAACGTTTCGACGAGCAGAGGGATCGCCGCGGAAGCCGTCGCGCCGATTAGGCCCAGGTCTTCCGCGGCCTCGGCCCGGACGCGCCAGTCCCGATCCTGGACGGCGACGAGGAGTGCCGGTACATCTTCCGGCCCCCCGGCGCCCGGTTGCACGATCACCTTCCGGTCCTTCGCCATGGCATAAATCGTGGCAGGCATGTGCAGGCTGGCTTTGAACCGGCAGAGTGGGAACTCCTTTCCCCGGGGCATGTCCCGGAGCACCACTGTCCGCTTACATTCCCGCCAGTGCTCGTCGTCCGCACCATACTTCAGGGCGGTGATGACGACTTCTTGTCCCTCGAGCATGGCACGGACGTGCTGACGGAGTTTCTGGACGGAACCGCTGTAAGCGAAGGAGAGAGCCGCTTGCCCATAGGTCATCGTCCACCACGGCCCTGCACCCGCGGCGGACTCATACCAGTACTTGCCGATGCACGTTTCGGCGACCACGCCGTTGTGGAAGCTGATGGCCAACTGCCCAGGCTCCGCCCAGTCCAGGATCGACGCCGGCTCGCGCGGGTGGAAGCCGTCGGTGATTTGGTGCTTGACCTGTTCGGTGGGATGATGCCCCTTGAGGTCGGCCACCTTCCTGTAGATGATGATGCGTTTCTCGCGGCTCACCTGTTCTACGCGCAGCAGGACGACAGTGCTCGAGTCCTTGAGCAGTCGGCCCAGGGTGGGGGTGACGTCAATGTACGCCCGCGCCGGGCTTGCCAGCCAGGTCAGTGCGACGAGCACGCAAAGAAAGTACTTCATAGGATTTCGCTCGGAAGAACGAGGACGGATCGATTGGGAGTCGAGAGTCGGCTGGCTGTCGCGCCGCTCCCACGGCGAGCATTCGCACGAGGGGCCGCCAGCGGCAGCACTGGGATCCAGGGTCTATTCTATTACCTCGGCATGAACGAACAGCGCCGCATGAGGGCGGCACGTTTCTAACATGTCGTGTCGGCGCGGGCCGGCAGGAAACACGCCTCCAGCGTCCGGTGAGACTTCCCCCCCGCCGGCGAAGTAACCTTTTCTCCCGGCGGAGGCGGTCGAACATCTCAAGGGCCATTCGTCGATCGACGCGGCGAGAAAAAAGCCGTCCTGTTTCGTGTCTGAAGCGTTGACCGTAATCGTCGAGACAGACCATGACCATGACGGTTTCTCCTCCGGAGCAGGACGACGGCATCCGCCAACCGGGGATGCGGGTTCGTCTGGTGCGCGGGGTGCTGGGGGTCATGGAGGCGTTGGTGCTGGCCCTGACGGCCCTGGCGCCGTGGGCCTTCGGCGCCGTGGACCCGCCCTACGAGTTCCTGCTCTACTCTGGCGTCGCTGCCCTGCTGACCCTGTGGGCCGCCCGCACCCTCCTAGAGGGGCGGCTGATCTGGCAGCGCTGTCCGCTGGCGGTCTGCCTGGCCGCCCTGTTCGTCTGCGCTGCCGGCCAACTGCTGCCCCTGCCGCACGGCCTGCTCGCCCGCCTGACGCCGGCCACCGCCCGCCTGTACGAACGGCTGCTGCCGGCGCGGCCGGAGGCCTTGCCCTTCGGGGAGGAGCGGGGAACCCCCGCTGCCGCGCCCGGCTCGACTCTGTCGGTCTACCCGCACGCCACGCATCGGCAGGCGGTCCAGTTGCTGGCGGTGTTTTTGTTGTTCGCGGCCGTGCGCAACAACGTGGCCTCGGCGGCCGCCCTGCGACGCCTGAGCGTCGTCGCCGTGGCCAATGGCGCCTTGTTGTCCCTGTTCGGGCTGGTGCAATTCTTTTCCTCGCCCGCCCACCTGTTGTACTGGGCCTATCCCGCAGAACAGCAGGTCTTCGGCCCGTTCATCAACCGGGATCATTTTGCTTTCTATGCTAACCTGTGCGTGGGCCTGGGGGTCGGACTGCTCCTTAGCCAGGAGCCTCACTCCACGGACTGGCCCTCATGGCGGGCGCGAGTAGCCCTGGCCCTCGCGCTCGGCGGAGGGGCCTTTTGTCTTTCCTGGGGGAGCCTCGCGGCAATTTGCGCGGGCTCTCTGGTGTGTCTCACGGTCCAACTATCAAGCTCACGCCAATTGGGCCGACGGACAGTCGCGCTCGCGACATTCGCCGTGGCACTGGCTGGGGTGCTCTGGCTCGCCCTGGGTCGTTCGGAGACGCTCCCGGCGGTTGTCGGGAAGGACAAGGAGGCGACGGTCGATCAACGACCGCTTTGGGCGCGTTCGTTGCCGGTGGTGAAAGCGTTTCCACTGTGGGGAACGGGTTTCGGCACATTTTCCTACGTGATACCGCGACCACGGAACTCGGCCGTGGTGACAGTGGATGATCGGACCTCGGCCGCGAACGGCTACCTCGGGGCACTAGTGGAGGGAGGCGTGGTGCGGCTGACCCTGAGCCTGCTGGCGGTCGGACTGGTCTTCCGGCTCGGTTACTGGGCTTTCCGGCGCCACGAGGACGGTCCCGCCGGCGGACTCGCCCTGGGGGTACTGTTCGCCTTCACCACCCTGGTCGTCCACAGCCTGGTAGCGCCGGGACTCCAGGTTCCTGCGATCGCCGTTCTCGCGACGGTGTTCTGTGCCCAGTTAGCCGCCCTGGGAGGGAGGGAAGGGAGAAGGTCGTCGGACGCTGCGGCATCTACGAAGGATGGCATCCCCAGTCAATTCTCTCGGGGACTCGGGGGGATGGCCCCCTTTCTCGCTGCCGTGGTGGCCGTGGTGCTGGGCCTCGTTCTCTGTGGAGAAGGATGGCGGGCGCAGAAAGCTCATACGTTGCGCGTCGCGGCTTCCCGCCTGGAATCGTCCCCGGATACGGCCTATCTGCTGCGCCGACTCTCCTTATTGAGGGCGGCGGCACAGACTGCCCCTGGCGATGCCCCCCTCCAGCTTATCCTCGCCCGGGCGCACGCTCATCTCTTCGAGATCCAGATGGAAGAACTACGAACGAACGGGCAGGTCACGGAGGTGGGCCGGACCGTGCTGGCCTGGTCCGGACTGGGGAGCCTGGCCCCGGCGACTCACCCGGCCTGGGTCGCCGGTTCCTGTTGGCTCGCGGGCGCGAGCGCCTGGGATCAGCAGATCCAGGCCGAGGAGAAACGGTTGCTGCTCCGTCACCAGGTGCCGGCGCTACGACACTGTTTACAGGCGCGCGACGCCTGCCCGCTGTGGGCCGAGTGTCACCTGCTCCTCGCCGAACAGGCGGGCAATCTGGATAATGCCGAGGGGCGCGGCGCCTACCTGGAACGGGCCAAACTCGTCGCCGCCGACGATCCCCGCGTCTGGTACCGTTGTGGCATCCAGGAGATCGACGACGATCAGAAGGAACAGGCCTGGAAGAGTTGGCGCCGGTCGCTCGAGTTGTCCGACCGCTACCTGCTGGCAATCCTCGACCGGAGTGCCGAGTTTCTCGACCCGCCGGACATCCTCCGCACGATCCTGCCCGACCGCCCCGGCCTGCTGGCGGCGGCCGCGCTGCACCTGTTTCCCGGCACCGAATTCGCAGCGGAGCGAGAACGCTTCCTGGAGGAGGCACGCGCCGCGCGGGAGCAAACGAACAGGGCCGTGGAGAGTACGGGACCGCCTTGATGCAGCAACGAGTCCTCGGAGGAACAGGCCTTAAGTGTACGTCAGCCCCCGCCCAGCGTTCCAAGCGCCTGGAACTCGACGGATGAAACGAGTGTCCTCTGCCACAGAACCCGGAACGTCCAGACCCGAGGCCGGCCGAAACTGCGACGAGGTTTCGGGAGTTTTTCATTGACACTCCGGATCGGAGCAGTCAAAATCGGCCTTTGAACTGGCGTTCCTTCAAGAAAGGAGGTTCCACCAGCAACGATTAAATCATCCTGCGGATCAGAGAAAAGGCTGTAGAATGTGAGAGTGTAACACCTGTTCGATTTCTTTCTGGAAAGGATGTACGCATGCACCAAGCTCTAGATGCTAGAGGGGGACCGAAGGGGCTTCGGCTCCGGATGGTTAGCGGGGTTCTCACCGCAATCCTGCTGTTGGCTGTCCCGGCCTTCGCCTTTTCGTTCGCGGATTTCACCGCCTTCACGGCGTCGACGCCGCAAGGCGATCCCGCAACGGCGGTGGGTTTCTTCGACACGACATCGGCAACGGCCCAGAGTACTTCAGCCAATGCCGCCAGCAGTGTGGCGGCCCCCGACAGGAGTTCTGTGGCCCTGTTGAGTAACTGGAAGTACACCGACACGAAGAACAAGAACACGAAGGCCACGAAGAAAACGAAAGCCACAAAGCACAAATCCACCAAAAGCCACTAGGAACTGGTGGGAGTTCCTGTCTCGGCAGGCTGGAAGGCAGGGCGCCGCGGCCTCCTGGTGAGGTACTGTCAGGGGCCGTGGATGGTGCCGTGGCCTTCGCACGGGGAAGAGTCCTGTCCTCGTGATAGACCGTCTGCCGGGCAGGGAAAGGACGCTGCTTCGTCCGGCTCCACGCGATCTGCATTTACAGATAGTCGCGAGAGCGGAGACGTACTATTTTCCCGCCAGGCAACGCGCTTGGCGGGAGCAAGCAGGGGAGGCAGGTGCCAACCTGCCTCCCCTGCTTTGTTAAGGTTCTGTTCCAGAAGGCAGGAACAGAACCAGAAGGCGCGCTGCAGGGCCGGGCTTATCACGGCGGCGCGAAAGTTCCTCACAAGCCCGGAGCGCCAGCGACGGGGGCGACCCGACGCTGGCGCTCCGGGCT
>JBBQPD010000030.1:0-16170 GCA_038331535.1 Gemmatales bacterium
CGCTGGGGCCGGCACTGGCTCGATCAGGCGCGTTACGCCGACTCGAACGGCTACAGCATCGACGCGCCGCGCACCATTTGGCCGTACCGCGATTGGGTCATCAACGCCGTCAACCGCGACATGCCGTTCGACCAGTTCACCATCGAGCAACTGGCCGGCGACCTGCTTCCCGGCGCGACGTTGCAGCAGCGCGTCGCCACGGGCTTCCATCGCAACACACAGATTAACCAGGAGGGCGGCATCGACGTGGAGCAGTTCCGCGTCGAATCGGTCGTGGACCGCGTCAATACGACTGGCTCCGTCTGGCTCGGCCTGACCGTCGGCTGCTGCCAGTGCCACGATCACAAGTTCGATCCCATCGCGCAGCGCGAGTATTACCAGTTCTTCGCCTTCTTCAACTCGGTCGATGAGCCGTCGCTCGAATTGCCAACGCCTGAAGCCTTCAAGAAGCGCAAGGAAGTCCAGGATCAGATCGCCGTGCTGGAACAGCGGATGAAGGCGCTGGAAGACGTGACTCCGCAAAAGCTGGAGAAATGGGAGATCGCTCTGACCGAGGCGGACAAGGCCAAGCTGCCGAAGCGCCTCCGCGATATCCTCGCCGTCGCGCCGAACGGCCGCAACGCCAGGCAAGAGCAGGAGGTACTGACCGCATATCGCAACATCGATTCCGTGCGCCATGCGGTCGGCGGTCTCGGTCTCGGACAGAACTACCTGATGGCCGCTCATGGCCAGGCGATGTCGATGCGTTCCGCGTTGGAGAAGCAGATCATCGGCCTGAAAGCGAAGTTGCCGTCGATTCCGACGACGATGGTCGTTCAGGAACGCAAGGCGGCACGGGTGACAAACGTCATGCTCGGCGGCGACTTCCTGCGCAAAGGGCCTGTCGTCCAACCCAACGTGCCGGCCGTGCTGCCGCCACTTCATGCCAGCGCGCAACCCAATCGTCTCGATCTCGCCCGCTGGCTGGTCGATGCGAAGAACCCGTTGACGGCGCGCGTGGCGATGAACCGCTTCTGGCAGGTTTACTTCGGCTCCGGCATTGTCGAAACGGACAGCGACTTCGGCACCCAGGGGACCGCCCCCTCGCACCCCGAGTTGCTCGACTGGCTCGCCGCGGAGTTCATGGCCCGCCAGTGGAGCATGAAGGCGATGCACCGGCTGATCGTCACCTCGGCGACGTATTGTCAATCCTCTCGTGTCCGGCCCGACCTGATGACGCTCGACCCGCGCAATCGGTTGCTGGCCCGGCAGAATCGCCTGCGCCTGGAAGCCGAGGTGGTGCGCGACGTGGCCCTGAGCGCTTGCGGGCTGCTGTCCCCTGTCGTCGGCGGTCCTAGTGTGTATCCGCCGCAACCGTCGGGGGTTTACGTTCTCACGCAGATACCGCGCGAGTGGAAGACGAGCGCCGGCTCCGACCGCTTCCGGCGCGGCATGTACACCTGGTTCCAGCGCTCGGCGCCGCACCCCGGCCTGATCGTGTTCGACGCTCCCGACGCCGGCACTACCTGTACGCGCCGCAATCGTTCCAACACGCCGTTGCAGGCATTGACGCTGCTCAACGACCAGGCGTCTCTCGAATTCGCTCAGGGACTGGCGTCGCGGACTCTTTCCGAAGCTCCCGCCGGAGACGATTCCCGCTTACGCTTCGTCTTCCGCCTGTGCATGTCCCGCGCGCCGTCGGAGCGAGAGCGGCAGGCACTGAACCGCTTGCTGGTTCGTCAGCGCGAGACGCTCGCCCGCGCTCCTCAAGATGCAAAGGCGTTGGCGCCGGCCGAGTTGCCGAGCGGCGCGGACATGATAGAAGCCGCGGCCTGGACGATGGTCGCCCGCGCGCTGCTGAATCTGGACGAGTTCATTACGAGAGAATAGGTTGTGATACGATGAAATTGGAGCCGTCGTTGTGCTACCTCCGAAATTACGAATGGAAGCAATTGGCGATGCGTACCTCCGCGCACTCGCGGCGGTGGCGGGAGTAACGTGTAACGGTCCCGTACGTGATTTTGGTATCGACTATTGTTTGAGGGAGATCGAGGAACGTGGGGGACGATTTCGAGACCGGAGCCGGATGTTTGACGTCCAACTCAAATGTTCGACCAGCGCCACGATGGATGGAACTACTCTGACCTACGATCTGGAAGCCAAAACGTACAATGATTTGTGCGAGCCGGGAGACGATTGCGAGCGGATTCTCGTCGTTCTCCTACTGCCGTCCGCGGAAACGGATTGGCTTTCGCAGTCCCTCGACGAATTGATCCTGCGGCGCTGCGCGTTCTGGTTGTCGCTCGTGGGACGCGAACCGACGCAAGCAACTTCGACGATCCGAATCCGAATCCCGGTGGAAAACGTCTTCTCGGTCGAAACGATTCGTCGCCTGATGCGGCGGGACAGAGGAGGACCGGTGTCATGAAATTCCGCAACCCGTGGATCGATCCGCGTATCGAGCAGGTGGGAACAACCACCTTGCAATCGTACCTCGTGCGCCGCGGCTGGCGCCCCTTGACCGATTCGATGGAGCATTTTCAGTCGTTCGAGCGACCCGCGTCAGATAACTTCGGTCCCATTGTCAACGTGCCGCTACTGGAACGTGGCCGCGATTTTGTCCAACGGGTGATCGAGGTCGTGACGGACCTCGCCACTGCCGAGGATCGCTATGCCGTCGAGGTGCTGGACGACATCCTCGCCAGCGCCGCGCCCGCGAACTCCGCGCCGATTAAGAGCCCCGTTCACGAACCGACCCTTCCATCTTCCGTACCGTGAGGCGAAGGGCACCCCAGGTTGCCAGACAGGAAACACCCGACATGGCCTGCGATCATCCTCTCCTCCGCCAGACCCGCCGGCACTTCTTCCGCGATTGCGCCCTCGGACTCGGCAGCGTCGCGCTCACTTCGCTGCTTCGCGAAACGCAAGCGGCCGATGCTCTGGTTCTCAACCCGATGGCGGCGCGCAAGCCGCACTTCACGCCGCGAGCGAAGAACGTCATTTACCTGTTCATGGCGGGTGGTCCTAGCCAGCTCGAACTATTCGATTACAAACCGAAGCTGACCGAGTTGAATGGGCAGCCGATTCCCGAGGAGTTCGTCAAGGGCAAGCGCTTCGCTTTCATGGATACCTTCGCCGCCAAGGAGCGGCCGAAGATGCTCGGGACGAAGCGTAAGTTCGGCCGCCACGGCCGCGCGGGCGCGTACGTCTCCGAGTGTCTTCCCCACACGGCCGGCATTGTCGACGATATCACCATCGTGAGATCGATGGCGACGGATGTCTTCAACCACGCGCCGGCGAAACTCTTCATGAACACCGGCTCACCGCAATTCGGCCGGCCAAGCATGGGCGCGTGGGCGACCTACGGTATCGGCAGTGAGTCGAAGGACTTGCCCGGTTTCGTCGTCCTCCAATCCTGCCCGCGCGGCCCGCGCGGCGGCGCTCCCCTCTACGGCAGCGGCTTCCTACCGACAACGTTTCAGGGCGTCCCCTTCCGCAACACAGGGGAGCCGATCCTGAATCTGACAAGCCCCAAAGGCATCACTGCCGATCGCCAGCGCGACGTTCTCGACGCCGTCAAGGAGTTGAACTCCGAGCGCCTGGCCGAAACCGGCGACCCGGAGATCGCGACGCGCATCGCCTCCTACGAGATGGCGTATCGGATGCAGAGCAGCGCACCGGAGTTAATTGATCTCAGCAAGGAAGACAAAAAGACGCTGGAGATGTACGGCGCCGTTCCGGGCAAATCGTCGTTCGCCAACAATTGTCTGCTGGCCCGACGGCTGGTGGAGCGCGGCGTCCGTTTCGTGCAGCTCTACCACACCGACTGGGACCACCACGGCGGCGGCGGGGCGAACCTCGAAGACTCGTTGAACACCGTTTGCAAGGACGTTGACAAAGCCGGCGCCGCTCTCGTCAAGGACTTGAAGGCGCGCGGCCTGCTCGACGACACGCTGGTGATGTGGGGCGGCGAGTTCGGGCGCACGCCGATGGGCGAGAATCGCGGCACGATGGGCCGCAATCATCACATCGAAGCGTTCACGATGTGGTTGGCCGGCGGCGGCGTCAAGGCGGGCCTGACCCTCGGCGAAACCGACGAACTGGGCTACGCCGCCGTAGAAGACCGCGTCCACGTTCACGACCTGCAGGCGACGGTACTGCACTTGCTCGGCCTGGATCACACGAAGCTGACGTTCAAGTTCCAGGGCCGCGATTTCCGCCTCACCGACGTCTATGGTGAAGTAGTGACGAAATTGCTCGCGTGAGTGGCGGTCGGTTTGTATTGTCAGAGAAACCAGAATACAAGAATACTTGGTGATCTGCCCGCGGGAGAATGTCATGGCCGTCCTCACTCGTACCGCCGACGCAACGGCCAACATCGCACTGCCCCAGAGCTTTGCGAATGCGACGGTTCTTATCGAGCAGTTAAACGAGGATGAGCTCATCATTCGTCGGGCACCCAGCATGACCGAGGAGTTCCTGTCTCCCCTATCCGACAAGGACCGCGACATCGTCCTCTCCTTGTTGGACTCTCCCTCCGCACCGAATGAGTCGCTCCGGAAGGCGATTCAGGACTTCGACCGGAGTGGGATCCAGTCGGAGTCCTAACCGTGTGGCAGATCGAACAACTGAAATCTTCTCACGAGCGACACGGTTTCGCATGCGCAAATCCGCGTCTGGACGCCTTCCTGCAAACGCTGGCGTCACAATACCAGCGGCGAAACCTGGGTCGAACCTACGTTGCGGTCCAACCAGCCGATTTGCGTGTCTTCGGATACTACACTCTCTCGGCCGGGGCGATCGCTTTTCAAAATATCCCACCAACCATCGGCCAAAAGTTACCCGCGCATCCCGTCCCGACCGTGCATCTCGGACGATTGGCAGTCGATTCGACGGTAAGGGGCCAGGGGCTTGGGAAATTCTTGCTGATTGATGCGCTGCAACGCACGCTTCGGCTCTCCGAGGGAATTGGCATCTTCGGCGTGGACGTTTTCGCGATCGACGAAGAGGCCGTCCGGTTCTATGAACATTTCGGGTTCACGCGTCTGGAAGATCAACGGTCTCATCTCCTACTTCCGTTGAAGGATATCGTTGCCGGAAAATGATCCGGAAATGCGCAGGTTTGCAAATAGGGAAGCTCGAATCGCAACACGACTTGTTCGCCTCACAGGGAGTACTCTCTAATGTTTATTCGCACTCGTAGGGTCTTGGCCGGATTCCTGCCGGCGCTCACCTGCTTCCTCGTCCCCGTCTCCGTTGCGCATGCACAGAAAGCTCCGGCCGTTCCAGACGACGTGATGTTCGAAGCCGGCATCGAGTACACCAATCCGGACAATCAACATCTGCAATTGGACATGGCCCGGCCCAAGAAGGGCGACGGGCCGTTCCCGGTGATTCTCTGTATTCACGGCGGCGGCTTTCGCGCCGGGAATCGTCAGGGTTATGACGCGCAGTGCATTCGCCTCGCGCAGCACGGCTATGTCGCCGTGACTGCCAGCTATCGACTGGCCCCGAAATATCCGTTCCCTGCCGCGATTCATGACGTGAAGGCGGCCGTGCGCTGGCTGCGGGCCAACGCGGCCAAGTATCACATCGATCCCGACCGACTCGGCGTCACAGGCGGCTCGGCAGGCGGACACCTGGCTCAGTTCCTTGCCGTCACCGGCGACGTGAAAGAGTTTGAAGGCGACGGCGGCAACGCCGGCCTGTCGTGCCGTGTGTCCTGCGTCGTCAACGTGTACGGACCGAGCGACTTCACCAAGTCCTACGGCAAAAGCGTGGATGCAGCCGAGGTGCTGCCGCTGTTCCTCGGCGGCAATCTGGAGACGGCGCGGACGCTGCACCTGCGCGCCAGCCCACTCTACTGGGTGACGCCGAACGCCGCCGCAACGCTGTGCATTCACGGCACGGAAGACAAGTACGTTGCTCACGAACAGGCGGTATGGCTGATCGACAAGCTGAAAGCGGCCGGAGTCGAGGCGGAGCTGCTGACGTTGGAAGGAGCGGGACATGGCTTCAAGGGCAAGGACGCGGAAACCGCGGAGAAAGCGCTGATCGCGTTCTTCGACAAGCACCTGAAGAAGTAAATCTCCGCCGTTTAAGAGTACTCAGCTCACCGGCTTGTGCAGCACCGTGATCCCATTGTAGCGCTTGTGGAAGAGCATGAGGTAGAACGCGGCGAGATAACTCAACGGCCACACGGAGAACAGGCCGCGCAACCAGCGCGGATTGATGCGCTGCGGCTTGTAGAGCAGCATGCCGAGCTGCTGAGGCGCGGGGTAGAAATGGCACTTGCCGAAACCCGCGGCGCGGCCGAGACTGCGAATGTACACCGGCGGCATGTCTTTCTCGGTTACGTCGTAGTGTTCGGAGATCGCCTTCGAGTGCTTCGCGTGCCCGATGCCCGGTTCGAGCGTGATGCACACTCCGCCCGGCCGCAGCGCCCGAAAGGCGCCGCGCAGCGCCTCCTGCTCGTTGAGCGTGTGGTGCAGCGAGTCGAAGAAGACGACGGCGTCGAACTCCGAATCGTAGGGAAGAGTTTCGGCGTCGGCGACGCAAAAGCGCGGTCCGCCATCGCCGCAGAACATCGAGTTCTCTTCCGCCAGCCGGATAGCTTCCGGTGCCACGTCGGTGGCGACCACATCGTAGCCGCGCTTGTGCAGCAGGTGCGACAGCCAGCCGGTGCCGCAACCGCATTCGAGAACGCGCGCCGGCGGCGGCGGCAGGAGCGACATCAGCGCTCCGATGCGCAGCAGATCCTCACCGCAATTGTCGTCGGAGAAAGGCTTGTTGAGGGCGTGTCTCAGCCCGTCGGCACCGAGATTTTGGTAGTAGAGGAGTTCGCCGGTCCGTGGCATGTTTGAATCTCCGCGCGCTCATGCCCTATTGTTCGCCGGGCCATCACTAGCAGATTTGCCGGAACGAATCAAGCAGAGGGCAGACGGGAGCGGATTCCAATAAGACTAGGGAAGCCCGTTCATAGAGAAGCGCCGTTGGCGGTCCGGACTTTAGTCGAGCAGGTCGCCCAATTCCTCGCGCAGGCGGCGCAGGACGCGGAACTTGGCTTTGCGCACGGCGCTCGCAGTCAGGCCGAGTTCGGCGCCAATCTCGTCGGTGCCGCGGCCGTCCATCTGCACCGCCCAGAAGGCCCGCCACGTCCGTTCCTCGAACTCGCCGCGGATCGACTCCAACACTCGCCGCACCTGCCCGGCTACCACGCCGGCCTCGGACGCCTCGTCGTCCACTGGCGGCTCGGGCACATCGGCGAGCCGCAACTGGGCGTCCGTGCCGCCCGTGGCGCGCGGTTGACCGGCGGCGCGACGGTAATAGTCGCGGATCTTGTTGCGAGCGATCGTCCGCAGCCAGCCCCGAAAGGTGTCGCCAGCACGGTCCCGGCGGAAGCCGGCGAGATGTTCGGCCACGGCGCGGAAAACGTCCTGAAAAATGTCGGCGCTGTCTTCCGGTCCAAGCCCGCCGCGGCGGCACCAGTGGTAGACGAGGGGCGCATACAGTTCAACGAGGCGCTCCCAGGCGCCCGGCACGTTCTGGCGCGCTCGGTCCAGCAGGCTCGCCGAGGTGGCGTCGAAAGTCGGCGTCATCGGCTCACTCTCCGGTATCTCTCGGCAAGGTGCTCGATGGCGGGTTGGACAATTGGTCGCGCGCCGGACATGCTGGCGATTCCCTCGTCGAGCTGATCGGGCGGCGGTCTTGACCCCAGATCCACGGTAACCCTGTACCGGGGGCCTCGTCAAGGAGGATTGGCAGCGGAACGCCGGAAAGGGGGTTCTCCTCTCGATTTTGGCATCGGGAGTGGGTAGGGTGGTGAACGAGGATGATTGGAAGAACAAGGAGGTTCGTCGATGCCGACCCTGACCATTGCCTACCGTAGTGAGTCCGAGCGCCTCTGCCTCGAGCAGGCCATTGCCTATGTCGCCCAACTCCGCGCGGTGGCCCAGGATGCCCCCGACGGCAGCGTTCTCGACGCCTGCGAACAGCTCGTTCTCGCCGATGGCCGCGCCCTGCTCCGCTCGACTCTCGCCGCAGCCCTGGCAGGCCGCGTCGGTGTCGCCGAGCAAAAAGGGGGGCCGCCCGCCACTGCCCGGAGGCGCACCCCGGACGCTCCAAGGGTTGTCACCCGCGCACGGTCCTAACCGCCGTCGGCCCCATCACCCTCGAACGTACTTATTTCACCTGCGGCCGTTGCGCTCAAGGCGACTTTGGGGCCGACCGCGTGCTGGGTATCGACGGCTACGTCACGCGCGGGGCTTGTCGCATGGCCTGTCTGCTCGGCGTCCAGCAGTCCTTCGTGCGTGCCCAAACGGCTCTGGCTGAAGTCGCGGGCTGGAAACTGGACGACAACACCATTCGTCAACTCTGCCACGCCACGGCGGCGGCCGCCGCTGCCGGTCGGGAGGAGCGGGCCACCGCCGCGGCCTTTGCCGAAGTAGCCTGCGATCCCGAACTGCAAATCGACGCCGGCAAGGTGAATACCCACGACGGCTGGCGCGACGTCAAGGTCGGGGTGTTTGCCTGTCGGGAACGCGGCGTGCCGACCACCGCGGCGGAGTGGGAGGAACGCGACCTGCCCGCCCCGGCGGTGCGTAGCGTCGTGGCCGCGGTGGAAGAGGCCGCCGCCTTCGGCCCCCGCTGTGCGGCGGAAGCCACGCGGCTGGGGTTGATCGACGCTGCGGAGTTGAGCGTGTTGGGCAATGGGGCGGAGTGGCTGTGGAACTTGGCCGAGAAACATTTCCCTGGAGCCAGCCAGGTACTGGATGTCTGGCACGGGGCGGAACACCTGGCGGCAGGGGCCAAGGCGGTGTACGGCGACGGCACGGAGGCAGCCCGAGAGCAGGCGGCTCGGGGCCGGCAGCGGCTGCTGGAGGACGGCTACTGGGGCGTAACGGAATGGGTGGGAGAACTGGGGAGCGCGCTGCCGGTCGGCGGAGACGGGGCGGCACTGGGAGGAGTGCTCAATTATTTCTGTAGCCACCAGGAGCGGCTGAACTAGGCGTTGCGGCTGCGACGTGGACAGAGTATCGGCAGCGGGCTGGTGGAAGGTTCGATCAAGCAGTTGCTGAACAAGCGGATCAAGCAAACGGGGGCACGCTGAAAGGTTGAGCATGGGGGGCCGTTGGTGGAACTGGGGGCGCTGGCCGCAGGATCTGAATGGCAAGATTTCTGGGAGCGTAACTGAGCGAATGCCAAAATCGAGAGGAGCACCCTCGGAACGGACTCCCGCGGCTGCCGCGCGGTTCGAAATGGCTGTTGATTCTGGGTTAGACTGCGAAGTCGAGGCTCAAGAGGACTTCACGATTGAATCCCTTCCGGCGGCGGCCCGGCCGTTTACTGATCGTCCTATTCACCTTGTTCTATCTGGTCGCGACCGGGGCGTTTTCCCGTCGCGTTCGTTGGCCGGGTTTGCCGTCCTTCCCCGAAACGGTGCATCCCTTTGTCCCGACCCAGGCGCACTGGGCTTATCGTCCTCCCATCCGGCCGCCCCTGCCGCCGGTCCGCCAGCGGACGTGGGTCCGAAACGCCGTGGACGCTTTTGTCCTGGCGAAGTTGGAAGCCGAGGGTCTGGACCCATCTCCCAAGGCCGACCGGCCGACACTGATCCGGCGTCTGAGCCTGGACCTCACGGGGCTGCCGCCCGGTCCCGCCGAGGTGGACGCCTTCCTGAAGGACTCGTCCCCCGACGCCTATGAGACGGTCGTGGACCGGCTGCTCGCCTCGCCGCATTATGGCGAGCGCCTGGCCCTGCACTGGCTCGACCTGGCCCGCTTCGGCGACACCACCGGATTGCACGTGGACAGGCCGCAAGAGATGTGGTTCTACCGCGATTGGGTTATCCAGGCCTTCAACGCCAATAAGCCGTTCGACGTCTTCACGGTAGAACAACTCGCCGGAGACCTGGTTCCGTACGCCACCGTCGAAGAACGCATCGCCACCGGTTTTCACCGAAACGCCGCGTTTGACATTGAACTGGATGACAATGAGGGTTTGGCCCACCTTGTGAGCGACCGGGTGAATACGACTGGGACCGTGTGGCTCGGCAGCACCCTCGGTTGTGCCGCTTGCCACGACCACAAGCACGACCCGTTCACCCAGAAGGACTACTATCGCCTCTTCGCCTTCTTCAACGGCACGCCGGAGTTTCGCGTGTGCGATGAGCACGGGAACTACGAGCCGTGTGCTACCCGACCGACGCCGCAGCAGGCGACGGAATTGAACGATCTCGAACGGCAACGAATCTTTCTGGAGCGCAAGATCGACTCGATGCGGCGCTGGGCAGCCCTGGGCCGCGGCATTCCCAGGGTCGGCTCGGCCTCTACTTTCGACTCCCTCGTGGCCGCGGAACTGGCGAAGCCGACGAACCGGGACGCCTTCGACGAGGAACTCCGGGAGATTTGGGCTATCGACTCGGGCAAAAGGACCAAGAAACAAAAGCTCCGTCTCTCGAACCACTACCTCGAATACGTCTGCCCGACGACGAAGAGTATCTTCAATGACATTCACGACAAGAAGGACCGGTTAGCGGCGACGAAAAGGTCGGCGATGAAGGAAATCCCCTCGTCCATGGTCCTGGAGGAAATGGACAGTCCCCGGAACACGTTCGTGCTCCGCGGCGGCGACATTCGCCAGCGCGGCCAAAAAGTGACGGCCGGCGTACCCGATTTCCTGCCGCCGTTGCCGTCCGGGACCAAGCCGGACCGCCTCGCCCTCGCCCGCTGGCTAACCCGCTCGGACCATCCGCTCACGGCGCGCGTCACGGTCAATCGCTACTGGGAACTGTTCTTTGGCCACGGCCTGGTCAAAACCGGCGACGACTTCGGCACGCGTGGTACACCGCCAAGCCACCCCGAGTTGCTCGACTGGTTGGCCGTCCAGTTCGTCCAGAGCGGCTGGGACGTGAAAGGGATGCTGAAACTCCTGGTGATGTCGAACACCTACCGCCAATCGTCACGGGTGACGCCGGAGCTTCTCCGGGTGGACGCGGAGAATCGACTGTACGCGCGCGGCCCGCGTTTCCGGCTCCCCGCCGAGTTGATCCGCGACAACGCCCTGGCGATCGGCGGTCTGTTGAATCCGAAACGGGGAGGGCCCAGCGTTTTCCCTTACCAACCGCCGGGCCTCTGGGAAGCGGTCAATCCGGCGAACGGAATGGACGAGATGCTGTACGTCCAGAGCAAGGGCGGCGACCAGTACCGCCGGGGCCTGTACGTCTACTGGAAGCGCGCGTTGCCTCACCCGGCCCTTGTCGCCTTCGACGCTCCCAGCCGCGTTCTTTGCACCGCCTCCCGGCCGCGCACCAACACGCCGTTGCAGGCGCTCGTCCTCCTGAACGACCCCTGTTTCGTCGAATGCGCCCGTGCGCTGGGGCAGCGCGCCCTCGCCGAGGGAGGGACCGATTCGCCCGCCCGTCTCGGTTACGCCTTTCGGCTCTGCACCGCGCGCGCGCCGACCGCGCGGGAGCTTGACATCCTCCAGTCCCTTTACCGCGAGCGCTTGGCCGCCTACCGGCGCGACCCCATTGCGGCCGAGGAACTGGTTGGCGTCGGCGCGCATCCCCGGCCCGCCGACGTCGATACCGCCGAGTTAGCGGCATGGACAGCCGTTGGGAACGCGCTGCTGAACCTGGACGAAACGATCACGAAGGAGTGAGGCGCATGAGTCCGTTTGACGAACTGGGACGGACCCTGACCCGCCGTACGTTTCTGCGCCATTCCACTTCGTGCCTGGGCGGCGCGGCACTGGCGTCGCTGCTGAACGGCGGACAGTCCCAGGCTTCCGGCGGCGGCGTCCTGAGCGCACCGCACTTCGCGCCGAAGGCGAAGCGCGTGATCTTCCTGTTCATGTCCGGCGGACCGTCGCAGATCGACCTGTTCGATCCGAAGCCCAAGCTGACGGAAATGCAGGGTCAGGAATTGCCGCCCTCGATCCGGCAAGGGCAACGCATTACCCGCATGACCCAGGGCCAGAAGAACCTGCTCTGCGTGGCCGGGACGTTCAAGTTCGTCAAGGCAGGCAAGGCCGGGATGGACCTGGCGGAGGCGCTGCCGCACACGGCGAAGATCGCCGACGACCTGTGCTTGATCCGTTCGATGCACACCGAGCCGATCAACCACGACCCGGCGGTGACGATGTTCCTGACCGGAAGCCAGCAGGCGGGCCGGCCGTCGCTCGGCGCCTGGGTCTCTTACGGCCTGGGCAGTGCCAACAAGAACCTGCCGGAGTTCATCGCCCTGCTTTCCGGCGACGAGGGGCAGCCGCTGGAGAGTCATTACTGGAGCAATGGTTTCCTGCCGGGGGAACACCAGGGCGTACAATTCCGTTCCGGCAAGGACCCGGTACTGTACGTCTCCAATCCGCCCGGCATGAACGGCGCCGGCCGACGGCGGGTGATCGACGCCGTCCAGGATCTGAACCGCATCCACCTGGACCGACTGGCCGACCCCGAGATTGCCACCCGCATCACGGCCTACGAGATGGCCTACCGTATGCAGACCAGCGTCCCCGACTTGATGGACATTGGCACCGAATCGCAGGAGGTGCTGGAACTGTACGGCGCCCAGCCGGGGAAGGCGTCATACGCCAATAACTGCTTACTGGCCCGCCGCCTCGCCGAGCGCGACGTTCGCTTCATTCAGCTGTTCCATCGCGACTGGGACAACCACAACCACCTGCCCCGCAACCTCCGGCAACAGTGCGCCGCGACCGACCGGGCCTCGGCGGCGCTGGTGACCGACCTGAAGCGGCGCGGCTTGCTGGACGAGACGCTGGTGATCTGGGGCGGCGAGTTCGGCCGGACCGCTTATTGTCAGGGCGAACTGGAGCCGATCAACTACGGCCGGGACCACCACTCACGCTGCTTCAGCCTCTGGATGGCCGGCGGCGGCGTCAAGCCGGGGTTGGTGTACGGCAAGACCGATGAGTTCGGCTACAACATCGTCGAAAACGGCGTCCACGTTCACGACCTCCAGGCGACCATCCTGCATCTGCTGGGTATCGATCACACCCGCCTGACTTACCGCAACCAGGGCCGCGAGATTCGCCTGACCGATGTCGGAGGGAAAGTGGTTTCCGATATTCTGGCTTAACGATAATCCGCATCGATCATTCGCCATCGTCGGGCGAACCGGAAGCTGGTGAGCAGAAAGCAGATAACGGTGAGCGTGGGGCGCATGGTGATGTCCTCCTCCGCGGGATGAGGCGGGTCGGGGACGCAATCGCCCGGAGAAAACCACGGAAGAATTAGTCCGGCAACCGCAGCGCCTTTTGTTCTCACTTCAGAATCGCCTGGACTACCTCGCCGTGTACGTCCGTTAACCGGTAGTGCCGCCCCTGAAACTTGTACGTCAGCTTCGTGTGGTCGATGCCCAGGCAGTGCAGGATCGTCGCGTGCAGGTCGTGAACGTGGACCGGGTCGCGCTCGATGTTGTACGAATAGTCGTCGGTCGCGCCGTGCGTCATGCCGGGCTTGATGCCCCCTCCGGCCAGCCAGATCGTGAAGCAGCGCGGATGGTGGTCGCGGCCGTAGTCCTCTGCCGTCAGCTTCCCCTGGCAATACACCGTGCGCCCGAACTCGCCGCCCCAGACGACAAGCGTATCGTCGAGCAGGCCGCGCTGCTGGAGGTCGCGCAGCAGCGCCGCCGACGGCTGGTCCGTGTCGCGGCACTGGCCGGCGATCTGTTTGGGTAGGTTCGTGTGCTGGTCCCAGCCGCGGTGGAAGAGCTGCACGAAGCGGACGCCGCGCTCGCACAGACGGCGAGCTAACAAGCAGTTGTAGGCGAACGTTCCTGGCGTGCGCGCGTCGGGGCCGTACATGTCGATGACGTGGCGTGGCTCGCGCGCCAGGTCGAGCAACTCGGGGACGCTCGTCTGCATCCGGTAGGCCAGCTCATACTGCTCGATGCGCGTGGCGATCTCGGGGTCGGCCGTCTCCTCCTGCTTCAGCGTGTTGAGCCGGGCCAGGTCGTCGAGCATGCGGCGGCGCGTGGCGTCGTCCTGTCCCGGCGGGTTGGAGAGGTACAGCACCGGCTCGCCGACGGAGCGGAACTTGACGCCCTGGTAGCGCGTCGGCAGGAAGCCGCTGCCCCAGAGGCGGTCGTAAAGCGGCTGATCGTTGGGGTTGCCGCTGCCGACGGAGACCAGGGCGACGAAGCTGGGCAGGTCGCGGTTGAGCGAGCCGAGGCCGTAGCTGAGCCAGGCGCCGATGCTCGGCCGGCCGGCGAGCTGGGCGCCGGTCTGGAAGAACGTCACGGCGGGGTCGTGGTTGATCGCCTCGGTGTGCATCGACTTAATGAAGCACAATTGATCGACGACGCGGGCGGTGTGCGGCATCAGCGCGCTGACCCAGGCTCCGCTCTTGCCGTGCTGGGCGAACGGGAAGCGGCTCGGGGCGACGGGGAAACTCTCCTGGCGCGACGTCATGCCGGTCAGGCGCTGGCCTCGGCGGATCGACTCCGGCAGCTCCTCGCCGCGCTTCTCCTTGAGCTTCGGCTTATGGTCGAACAGGTCCATCTGTGACGGCGCGCCAGACTGGAAGAGGTAGATGACACGCTTGGCCTTCGGCGTGAAGTGGGGCAGGCCGGGCGGCACTTCTTCGGCGGCCCGGCCTTCTTCATTGAACAGCGTCGCTAGGGCGGCCAAGCCGAGCCCGGATTGACGCAGGAACGCGCGGCGGCCGGGCAGGGGGAGAGTAACATCAGCCATCGCGATTATTCCTTGTTCAACGCCGCGTCCAGGTCCAACCTGCAGGGAGCCAACTCGCGTGTTTCAGTAGTTTATCATGGCGGATAATGGTTGAGAAGCATGTGTTGGGCCGGCTGCGGAGGGTCGTCCGTTGCCCTTCCTTCCGCTGGACCCCAGCAGCTCTCCCCCACTATAATGCGACCAAGAACGACGACGGTGCCATCGACCTTGGCGGTAATCGGCTGATGGAAACCGCTCGATCCGGAAAGGAGCAACCATGAGCGCCGCGGCGACCTTGCCCCCCAAACAGGAACTGGATCAGGTGCTGCGCGATTGCGTGGCAACGCTGCAGCGCGTCGGAGCGTCTCGGCTGCCGCAGGCACTCGATCGACGGCTCTTGTGGCTCTCGGAGAACAAGGAACGACTCGCGGAGTCGGAGCGAGAAGAACTGTTGGCGATCGTTGAGTTCTCGGAGGACCGCACGCTGGAAAAGCTGCAGGCCCAGGTGCTTCTGAAACGGCTGACGGCGCTGTGTCCGACGCTCGTGCTCCCCCAACCATGACGCTCATTTCCGCCAATCTGCGAGAGGCGGTCGCGCGGCGTGCGGGGCAGCGCTGTGAGTACTGCCGTCTCTCCCAGGAGACGCAAGTAGCCACCTTTCCCGTCGATCATATCTTCCCGGTCGTCGAGGGGGGCGAGACCAATCTTGAGAACCTGGCGATGGCTTGCCCGCGCTGCAACGCCGCCAAGTGGACGCACTACTCGAATGTGGACCCCATTTCGGGCACCGTCGTGCCGCTTTTCCATCCACGAACGCAGAGCTGGACCGATCATTTTCGCTGGTCGGAATCAGACCCGACGATCGTGGAGGCACTGTCGGCGGTGGGCCGCGCTACGTTGTCGTTGCTTGAGATCAATGGCGCTCGCCATCTGCAAGTTCGTCGGTGGTTGATTGTTCTGGGACTGCATCCTCCCTCGGACACCACCGGAGTGTGACCATGACAACTATTCCTTGTTCAACGCCTCATCGAGGTTGAAGATCACACCGACGACGTTGGCGAGAGCGGCAACTTCCACGGAGTCGAGCTTCTCGTCGCGCGGGGTCTCGCCGACCTGCAACAGCTTCAACGCCTTCTTGCCATCGGCGGCGTAGACCGCGCGGTGGTGGACGAGGGCTTCGCGCAGCACCTTCACCTCGGCGACCCTGGGCTGGCGCGCGAGCACGAGGCGGAAGGCGAGCGTGAGGCGCTCGTCGTCGGTCGCGGTCTTCGCCTTGAGGACGCGCTCGGCCAGGACGCGGGCGGCCTCGACGAAGGTGACATCGTTGAGCAGGTTGAGAGCCTGGAGGGGAGTGTTGGTGCGCGTCTCGCGGACCGTGCATACCTCGCGGCCGGGGGCGTCGAAGGTCGTCATCAGCGGCGCGGCGACGGTGCGCTTCCAGAAGGTGTACAAGCTGCGCCGGTAGAGCTTCTCGCCATGATCCTGCACGTACGGGTCTGC